>JAEZBP010000264.1 GCA_023427125.1 Pseudomonadota bacterium
CCCTTGTGGACGGCGAGGCCCGAGGGCTTGTCGAGGACGACGAGGTGCTCGTCTCGGAAGAGGAGCTCGACGCGCGGCGCTTCGGCGGGCGGCTGCATCTCGGCCGGCAGCTTAGCCGGAGTTGCGACGCGAGGGCTCGACCTGCTAATGGGCCGGAGCACACGTGAGCATGATCGTCGTCATCCCTTGCTACAACGAGGTCGAGCGGCTCGACGAGGCGCAGGTGCTCTCGCTCTGCGAGGAGCCGAGCACCTCCGTGGTGCTGGTCGACGACGGATCGCAGGATGGAACGGCGGCGCTGCTCGATCGGATCGCGTCGCGCGCGCCGAAGGATCGGATCCGCTACCTCGTGCTCCCGGAGAACCGCGGCAAGGCCGAGGCCGTGCGCGCCGGGCTCCTCGACGCGCTCTCGCGGGGCGCCTCGGTGGTCGCCTACGCGGACGCGGACTTCGCGACGCCGCCGAGCGAGATCCTGCGCTTGCGGCGCGAGCTCGACGCGTCGGGCGCGAAGGTGGCCCTCGGCGCGCGCATCGCGCGGCTCGGCGCGCACATCGATCGCAAGGCGAGCCGGCACTACCTCGGGCGGGTCTTCGCCACCGGCGCCTCGCTGGTGCTCGGCCTCGCCGTCTACGACACGCAGTGCGGCGCCAAGGTCTTCCGCGACACGCCCGCGCTCCGGCACGCGCTCTCGCAGCCCTTCTCGTCGCGCTGGTCCTTCGACGTCGAGCTGATCGGGCGGCTGGGCGCGGGCGGCCCCGGCGTCGCGCCCATCACGAGCGCCGAGATGATCGAGGTGCCGCTGCGCACGTGGATCGACGTGGGCGGCAGCAAGATGAGCCTGCGCGGCGCGCTGCGGGCCGGCGCCGATCTGATGGCGCTCGGCGCGCGCGTCGCGCGGCGCGGCCCGGGCGGCTTCTTCCCGCGCTCATGAGCAGGACGGCTGAGCGATGCGGTCGCTCAGTCGCCTCCCAGCACGCCTCGCGCCTCGAGCGCCGCGATCACCTCGGCCGCGCAGGCGTCGAGGTCGGCCTCGCTGGTGTCGACTCGTAGCTCCGGCGCCTCGGGCGGCTCGTAGGGCGCGCTCACGCCTGTCATCTGCGCGATCTCGCCGCGCCGCGCGCGGGCGTAGAGCCCCTTCGGATCGCGCGCCTCGCAGACCTCGAGCGGGGTCGCGACGTGCACCTCGACGAACTGCGAGGGCATCATCGCGCGGACCCGCGCGCGGTCGTCCCGGTAGGGCGAGATGAACGCGGTGATCACGATGACGCCCGCGTCGACGAAGAGCCGCGCGACCTCGCCGATGCGGCGGATGTTCTCGGCGCGGGCCTCGGGCCCGAAGCCGAGGTCCGCGTTGAGCCCATGGCGGAGGTTGTCGCCGTCGAGCACGTAGGCGAGCGCGCCCCGCTCGATCAGGCGCCGCTCGACCCGGCGGGCGAGCGTGCTCTTCCCGGAACCGCTCAGGCCCGTCATCCAGACGCACGCGGCGCGCTGCCCCAGGAGGCGGGCTCGATCCTCGGCGCTCACCTCGCCGGCGTGCCACGTGATGTTCGTCGCGCCTCGATCGCTCATGGGCCGCGACTCTACTTCTCCTCTCGGGGCGTGGCGTCGCGTTTCTGATCGCCGCGGCGGTCCTAGGGCCATCAGTAAGATGGTGGATGGGGACCGGCTGGCCCGGAGGGTTCGGGTCGAGGCAGCCATCGCGCTGGGCGTCGGATCGGCGCTCGTGGGAGCGACGGCGGCACGGGTGGTCTTTCCGGGCGTGGCCGGCAGCGCCATCGTCCTGGCCGGGATGCTCGCGGGGCTGGGGGTCCTCGCCGGGACGCGCCCGAGCCGGCCTCCCGAGGACGCGGGCATCGAGTGGCTCGCGATCTTCGGGATGGTGGTGAGCGTGCCGGCCACGGTGGCGCTCGCGCAGCCGAGCGGGGTCTGCCTGGCGCTCTTCCTGGCGCCGCCCGCGGGGCTGGCGCTCGCTGCGCTGTGGTGGTCGCTGCTCGCCGCCATCCGCGAGCTCGACACGCGCGCCACGGTGGAGGACGCGGATCTCGCGCAGCAGATCGGCGGACGGTGGCTCGCGCTGATCGGCGGGGTGACGGCGCCGACGGCGATCCTGGCGTCGGACTTCGTGCTGGGAGCCGCGGCGATCGGGGTGGCCATGCTGGGCGGGCTCCGCGCGGCGTTCGGCACGAAGAGCCGGCGGCGCCGGGCGCGGTGGCTCGCGCGGGTGTCGCTCGGCGAGGTGCCGGGCTTTCGGATCGTGCCGGCCGAGTCGTACTCGCCCGAGCAGCTGAGCGCGATCCCGGCGCTGGTGCGGACGAGCGCGCCGCCGGCCGGGGTGCTGGTGGAGACGTTCTCGAGCGGGCCCTATCGGGATCACGCGGGGACGCCGTTCGCGCGGGTGCCGCTGGCGATGGAGACGCCGCTGGCGTCGTCGCTGCCTCCGGGGGCAGTGCGGAGCGCGCTCGCGATCGTGGGGGCGCTCTTCGCGCCGCTGCTGAGTCTCTTGCTGAGCGCCGCGACGGCGGAGGCGCTGACGCGGGGGGCGGGGGCGTGCGCGTCGGGGGCGGATCTGATGTGCGGGTGGCTGCTCTTGCTGTCGGGGCCGTCGACGGGGGCCGCGCTGCTGGTGCTCTCGCACGTGCACCGGCCGACGCGGGCGACGGTGTGGTGGCTCGGGATCTCGATCTATCTGCTGGCGTATCCGTTCGTGTGCTTGCTGCTCTCGTTCGCGGCGCGGCTCGCCTGCGTCTGACGGGGCTCGCTCGGGCTCGGCTTTTGTCCGGCAGGGCCGGGGCCTCGCCTTCGGCTCGGCTCCCGGCTTCGGCCGCTACGATTGGGCTTCCGCGGATGCTGGCCGGCCGGGCTGGCCCGCTCGACGCGGCGCCGGCTCCGCCATGAAGCTTCGGGCAGTGCGCCTGCGGCGCTCTGCCCGGCTTCATGGCTCCACAGGCACCGCTTACGAGCGGGCCAGCCCGGCCTCCTCGGTGACTTAACCCGTGGATCACTTGGCTGGGCGGTACCCGGCATGCGCGACCCAGCCCGCACATTGGTGCGGCTTGATTACGAATCGGGCGTGC
>JAEZBP010000900.1 GCA_023427125.1 Pseudomonadota bacterium
CCTCCGCGCCGCGCGATCGGTCCTGGATGACGGCGAGCTCGAGGGCCTCGTGGGCTGGCTCGACGCCGCCGACGCGGTGAGCGCGAGCGAGCTGGTCGAGGAGGTCCGCGCGCTCGCCTCGCACCCGAGCCACGCCCCCCGTGACCGCGCCCGCGCCCTCCTCTCCACGTGGAACGAGGCGTCGCCCGGCGGCCCGTCGGCGGCCGTCCCCGACCCGATCGGCGCCGCCCAGCTCCTCTCTCCCGACGCCCGCCCGAGGGTGCGCCTCGAGACCGACCGCGGGGTGCTCGTCCTCGAGCTCCGGCCCGATTCCGCGCCCGTCACCGTGGCCCGCTTCCTCGGCCTGGTGCGCGACGGCTTCTACGATGGGCTCACGTTCCATCGCGTGGTCCCGGGCTTCGTGGTCCAGGGCGGCGACCCGCGCGGCGACGGCTACGGAGGCCCCGGCTTCTGGCTGCGCTGCGAGGACAACCGCCTCCCCTACCTCCGCGGGACGGTGGGGATGGCGCTCGCCGGCCGGGACACCGGCGGCAGCCAGTTCTTCATCACCTCCGCCGCCCAGCCGCACCTCGAGGGCCGCTACACCGCCTTCGGGGCCGTGATCGAGGGGCTCGACAGCCTCGACCGGCTCCACCCGGGCGACCGCATCCGCCGCGCGACCGTCGTCGACGTATCAAATTAGGCAGATCCACCCGCCGGTCCTCACAGCCCGTTCGGCCTCTCGATCCGACCGTTGGCCGCCCCCTCGGTTGCTGGCGCCGGGGGTGCGTGGTACCGCCGCCGTGTGGCCCTCATCGATCTCCGGAGCCTCCCCGAGCACGTCGCGATCATCATGGATGGCAACGGGCGCTGGGCGCTCCAGCAGGGCTTCGGCCGCACGCTCGGGCACCGCGAGGGCAGCGAGGCCGTCCGCCGCACCGTGCGCGCCTCCCGCCGCCTCGGCATCCGCGCGCTGACCCTGTACGCGTTCAGCGAGCAGAACTGGGCGCGGCCGAGCTTCGAGGTCTCCGCGCTCATGGAGCTGCTCAAGGAGTTCCTGATCTCGGAGCGGGAAGAGCTGCTCGACAAGGGCATCCGCCTCCGGGCGATCGGCCGGCGCGCCCGGCTGCCCGACGACGTGGCCGAGCTGCTCGAGCGCATCGAGGCCGAGACCGCCGGCCTGACGCGGATGACCCTGACCCTGGCCCTCTCGTACGGCGGTCGCGAGGAGATCGCGGACGCCGCCCGCGAGATGGCCCGCCAGGTGGCCGAGGGCGAGCTCGACCCCGAGCGCATCGACGAGCGCCTCTTCGACGCCGTCCTCCCCTCGATGGAGGTCGGCCCGGTCGATCTCCTGATCCGGACGAGCGGCGAGCTGCGGATCAGCAACTTCCTGCTCTGGGCCGGCGCCTACGCCGAGCTCCACTTCACCGATCGCCTCTGGCCCGACTTCGACGAGCGCGACCTCTTCGCGGCCGTCGCGGCATATCAGACGCGCGAGCGGCGCTTCGGCCAGGTACCATGCGCGCCGACCGACGGGACACAGGTCACCGTGGTCGCGAGCCGCATGCATGCCTGAGCCGACCAACTCCACCCCCGAGAACAAGCCCGAGCCTGCCTCCGGCGGCGCGATGTCGAACCTGACGGTCCGCCTGCTCACGGCGGCGGTCGGCATCCCGATCATCCTCTGGATGCTCTATCTCGCGCCCCGCTGGGTGTTCTCGACGTTCGCGATCGTGGCGGCCCTCGTGGGCGCCGCCGAGCTCGCCAAGATGACGCTCGCGGGCCAGCGCCCGCTGCAGGTCTGGATGGTCCTCGCGACCATGGCGGTGACCGGCGTGCTCACGTTCAGCGATCGCGCCGACGTGCTCGCCACGCTGCTCTTCGGCGTGGTGGTGAGCGGCGCGCTCGCGACGCTCGTGCGCCCCGACCCGCTCCCGGAGGCGAGCGGCAAGATGGGCTGGCTGATCGCGGGGCCCCTCTACATCGGCGGGGCGCTCGCGGCGATCGCCAAGCTGCACCACTTCGACAACGGCGGGACCTGGGTCGTGCTGAGCATGGCGCTGGCGTGGGGCAGCGACACTGGCGGGTACTTCGCCGGCCGCGCCTTCGGCAAGCACAAGCTCTACGCGAAGATCTCGCCGAAGAAGACGAAGGAGGGCGCGGTTGGCGGGCTCGCCGCGGTGGTCGCGTTCGCGCTCGTGATGAAGGCCCTCTGGATGCCGGAGCTCTCGTGGGTGCACGCGGTCGTCCTCGCGCTCATCGCCGGCGCGGTGGGGCAGGCGGGCGACCTCTGCGTGTCGGTGGTGAAGCGGAGCACCGGGGTGAAGGACAGCGGCAACATCATCCCCGGCCACGGCGGGCTGCTCGATCGCATCGACGCGCTGATGTTCACCGCCATCGTCACGCTGCTCTACGCGCACTGGGCGCTCGGGCTGCCGAGCACCATCCCGAGCTTCACGGCCTCCTGAGCCCGGCCGTGAGCAGCCGCACGCGGCGGCCCGCGTGGGCTCCGCGGCGCGCTCAGGTCGACGGAGCGCGGTCCGCGCGGCGGTCCGTCGAAAAAGCTTCGGCATCTCTCCACCGGCTCCGAATGGAGATCGCGATCGTCCGCTCGCGCTCGCTCGGGCGCGCGCGCCGCTCCTGACGCGACGCGTCGTTGCGGCGCCCGCGCGGCGCGGTATGAGCCCATGAATCGGCCTGTTTTTCCCGCACGCACCAGCTCGCGCGGCGGCACGCGCGGCCAGCAAGCACTTCCCAAGGAGTCACGTCGATGGCGACCGAGCCCCAAGAGTACGAGTTCTTCAAGGTCATCCAGGGCTACCTCGAGGAGGCCGCGCGCGCGGTCGACCTGCCCGAGCACGTCGCGATGATCCTCTCGCAGCCGAAGAACGAGATCATCGTGAACTTCCCGGTGCGCATGGATGACGGCAGCACCCGCGTCATCAAGGGCTACCGCATCCAGCACAACAACCTCCTCGGGCCGTACAAGGGCGGGCTGCGCTACCACGAGCACGTCAGCCTCGACGACCTCAAGGCGCTCGCGGCGATGATGACCTGGAAGTGCGCGCTCTTCGGGATCCCCTTCGGCGGCGCCAAGGGCGGCGTGAAGATGAACCCGCGCGAGCTGAGCGAGGACGAGCGCCGCCGCGTGACGCGCCGCTTCACCCACGCGCTCGGCAACAACATCGGCCCCGACTACGACATCCCCGCGCCGGACGTCGGCACCAACGCCAAGACGATGGTGTGGCTGATGGACACGTACATGAACACCGTCGGACACGCGTACAAGAACGCGCAGATCCGGGTGGTCACCGGCAAGACGATCGCCTCGGGCGGCTCGCTCGGGCGCGAGAA
Source organism: Pseudomonadota bacterium (assembly GCA_023427125.1). Lineage (GTDB taxonomy): Bacteria > Myxococcota_A > Polyangia > Polyangiales > Sandaracinaceae > JAEZBP01. Next base: position 3,337 of record JAEZBP010000900.1, read on the forward strand.
GGCGACGGCGCAGGGCCTCATCCACTGCGTCGTCGAGTGGGCCAAGGAGAAGAGCTTCGTGCTCGAGGGCCGCACCGCCACGATCCAGGGCTTCGGCAACGTCGGCTCGAACGCGGGCCTCCTGCTGAACAAGCTCGGCGTCTCGACGATCGCCGTCGGCGATCACACGGGGTACTTCTACAACCCCGAGGGCTTCAATCCGCACAAGCTCCAGGAGTACGTGCGGCACAACGGCTCGGTCTCGGGCTACACGGCCGGCCAGGAGATCTCGCGCGAGGACTTCTTCGCTCTCCAGACCGACATCTTCGTGCCGGCCGCCATCGAGAACCAGATCGGCGCCGCCGAGGCCAGCGCGCTGCGCTGCCGCCTCGTCGCCGAGGGCGCGAACGGCCCGGTGAACCCGGAGGGCGAGGCCGTCCTCGCCGAGCGCGGCATCGACGTGATCCCCGACGTGCTCGCCAACTCGGGCGGCGTGACCGTCAGCTACTTCGAGTGGATCCAGAACAAGCGCAGCGAGACCTGGGACCTCGAGGAGGTCGACGCCAAGCTCGAGCGCCGCATGGTCCGCACCTACCACAAGGTGATGGGCCTCGCGCGCGAGAAGAACATCCTGCCCCGCATCGCGGCCTACGCCCTCGCGCTCGAGTCGCTCAAGATCGCCTACGACGAGCGCGGCATCTTCCCGTGAGCTGAGCTGGTTGGAGGGGCTGTTCCAGCCCCCGCCGGCTGCGAAGTGGCGTCCTGAGCGCCTCCGATGGCTCCGTGCACGTGCGGAGAGCCGTCGCGAGGGCTCGGGG
>JAEZBP010000759.1 GCA_023427125.1 Pseudomonadota bacterium
GTGCAGGTCGATGGGGCCGGCGCGCGAGCGAGCGCGCCATCTCGCGCAGACGCTCGAGGCTGAAGGGCACGGGCCGCGCGAGCCGAGCGCCCGGGACCTGCGCGCCGCACGCGGTCGGAAAGAGCGCGGCGAGCGCGAGCCCGCACGATCCGCCGAGGAACTGCCGACGCCGCATCGCTCGGGCGTAGCACGTGCAGGCCTCGGACGGAGGCACCGTGGCACCCTGTCGCCCATGCGCGCCTCGCGCGATCGAAGTAGGCTCGCGCGCGTGAATCGCCTGGATCGCGCGCGCCGCTACGGCTTCGTGCTGGTGCTCGGCGCCGTCGCGACGTACGCGGCCGCCCCGGTGTGGGCGGCGGCGCACCCGGCGATCCAGGACCTGCCCCAGCACATGGCCGCGATCCGGGTGCTCGCGAGCTACGGCGATCCGGACCTCGCGTTCGCGCGCTACTTCACGATCGATCTGAGCCGCACGCAGTACCTCGCCTACTACGTCGCCGCGGTGCTCCTGAGCTGGCCCTTCGGCGTGCTCGTGGCGAACAAGCTGCTCATCAGCGCCTCGATCCTCGCGACGCCCTTCGCGATGCGCTCCCTGCTGCGCTCGCTCGGCGCCGACGAGCGGCTCGCGCTCTTCGTGATCCCGCTGACGTGGAACGCCCACCTCATCCTCGGGTTCATGAACTTCTGCGCGGCGATCCCGCTCGCCCTCTGGGGCCTCGCCCTCGCGGTGCGGCTGCGCTCCGAGTGGTCACGCCGGCGCGCGCTCGGCCTCGGCGTGATCGCGCTCGTCTGCTTCTACACCCACGTCGTGCCCTTCGCCTTCCTCGGCCTCGGCGCGGCGCTCGTCGCGATCGGCGGCCGATGGAGGGACACGCTGAGGCGCTGGCTCCCGCTCGTCCCGTCGGCGCTGGCCGCGCTGATCTGGACGCAGCTCAGCCCCGCCGGCGAGTCGACGCTCAGCGCGGCCTCGGGCGGCGGCGAGCAGGGCAGCGCGGTCTTCGTCCCCGCTCCGCAGGCGATCGGCGAGATCCCCTCCTGGCTCACCGACGTGCTGCACTCGGACCTCGACGAGCAGCTCCTCGTCGCGTTCGCGATCGTGATGCTGCTCGCCGCCGTCAGCGGGCGAGGAGGCGCCGCCACCGACGCACCGCCCGCCGCCCGCCTGCGCGCCCGCGTCGCGCTGCTCTCGCCGCTCGCGCTCGCGCTCTACTTCGTCACGCCCGCGTCCTACGGCTGGATCTGGCCGATCAACGCGCGCTTCCCGCTCTTGGCCATCGTCTTCGCCATCGTCGCGCTCCCTCGCCAGCGCGGCGCCCTCGGCGCCGTCACGCTCGCGGCGGTGACCGCCATCAGCGTCGCCTCGAGCGCCGAGGTGAAGCGCGCGTTCATCGCCTTCGAGACCGAAGAGGTCGGCACGCTCGACGACGCGCTCGCGACGATGCCGCACGGCGCCCGGGTCGCCGGCCTCATCTTCGATCGCGGCTCGCGCCACGTGAAGTTCTCGCCCTTCATCCACTCGGTCGCCTGGGCCCAGGCCGAGAACGGCGGCGCGGTCATGTTCACCTTCGCCGACTTCCCGCAGAGCCCGTTCACGTTCCGCGAGGGCGCGCGCCCGCCCCGCGTGATCCCGCGCTGGGAGTGGATGCCCGAGCGCGTCGATCCCGCGACGGACCTCGCCTGGTACGACTACGTCCTCATCCGCGGCGGCCCCGGCCGCATCGCGAGCCAGCGCGACGCCTTCGAGCCGGTCTACGAGAGCGTCCGCTGGTCAGTCTGGCGCCGCCTCCGCTGACTCTCCCGAGACGGAAAGCCGAAGCCGACTACTCCGCGGCCGGAGCCACGGCCTTCTTCCGCTTGTCGAGCCAGCCCTTGATCATCTCGATCGCGATCGGCAGCACCGAGATGAAGATGATCGCCAGCACCACGATCTCGAAGTTCTTCTTCACGAACGGCAGCTCGCCGAGGAAGAAGCCCGCCAGCACGCAGATCAGCACCCACGCGAGCGCCCCGACCACGTTGAACACGAAGAACTGGCGGTACTGCATCTTCCCGATGCCCGCCACGAACGGCGCGAACGTCCGCACGATCGGCACGAAGCGCGCGAGCACGATCGTCTTTCCGCCGTACTTCTCGTAGAAGGCCTGCGTCCGCTCGAGGTGCTCGCGCTTGATCAGCCGCGCGAGCCCGGTCGGTTTGGTCTTCTTCTCGAGCCAGCGCTCCAGGTAGCCGGGCCCGACCGCCCGGCCGATCCGGTAGTTCACCGCGTCGCCGAGGATCGCCGCCACGATCAGGAGCGGGATCGCGATCCCCAGCTCCATCCCGCCCTGCCCGCTCCCGACCGCGCAGAGCGCCCCGGTCGCGAAGAGGAGCGAGTCCCCCGGGAGGAAGGGCGTCACCACCAGCCCCGTCTCGCAGAACACGACGATGAACAGGATCGCGTAGATCCACACGCCGTACTCGACCGAGAGCGCGAGCAGGTGCTGGTCGACGTGAAGGAAGATGTCGAGGACGTCCCCGAAGCTCATGGGCAGGGGTTATCTCCGACCGCCCACCGGGGCAAGCGGTTACGTGCCCTTCACACGGCGGCCGACCCACATGCTGATCGCCGCCAGCACCGCCCCGATGATCACGACCACCCCGGAGAAGACGAACTCGGCCATGGCGGCCTGCGAGAGCAGCAGCACGCACACGCCGACGCCGATCAGCGGCATCAGGAAGGGGCCGCCCGGGACGCGGTAGGAGCGCTCGAGATCCGGCCGCTTGAGGCGCAGCCAGGTCACCGCGACACAGGTGCCGACGTACTGGAGGGTGACCGCCACGTTGGCGAGGTCGACCAGCTTGTCGAAGTCGAGCAGCATGCCGGCGAGCAGCGTCAGGCCCGCCGTCGCGACGATCGCGTGGTGCGGCGAGCCGAAGCGCGGGTGCGTCGCGGCGAGCCAGCTCGGGAAGAGGCGATCCTCGGCGAGCACGCCGAGGAAGCGCGGGCTCGCGAGCGCCGAGCCGACGCAGAAGCCCATCATCGAGATGCACGCGCCGACCGACATCAGCGTCACGCCCGGCGCGCCGAGGAAGGTCTGCGCCGCGTCCGCCAGCGGGCGGGCGCTCCACGACTCGTCGACGCCCGCGGTGCCCGCGATGGAGGGCGCGGTCCCGTAGGCGATGATCTGGATCAGCACGTAGAAGATCGAGCAGCCGACCAAGGAGCCGATGACCGCGATCGGCACGTTGCGCCGCGGGTTCTTCGTCTCGCCGGCCGGCACCGGCGCGACCTCGAAGCCCTGCACCGCGAAGAGCGCCGCGAAGAGCGCCGCCCCGAAGGGCGCGACGACGCTGCCGCCCTCGGGCACGACCGGCATCGCCCGGACCTCCCCCCAATCGACGTAGGCGATCCCGAGCACGACGAAGGCCCCGAGCGGCACCAGCTTGGCGAGCGTGAACGTGTTGGTCGCGTAGGCGCCGGGCTTGACGCCGAAGTAGTTGAGGGCGCCCGGCACCACGATCATCGCCGCGACCACGACGTGCACGAGGATCGGATCGTCGATGGTGACGAGCGCCCCGAGATAGCCGACGACGCCGTGCGCGACCGCGCCCCACGAGAGCACCATCGTGATCCACGCCATCCAGCCGACGATGAACGCCGGCACGCGGCCGAACGCCTCGCGGGTGTAGACGTAGGGGCCGCCGCTCGCCGAGAACATGCCGCTCGCCTCGGCGAAGCAGAGCCCGACCGAGACCAGCAAGAGCCCCACCACCGCGAACGCCGCCCAGGACGCGCCGCCGAGGTGGTGCGCGATCCGCCCCGGCAGCCGGTAGATCCCCGAGCCCACGATGGCGTTCACCCCGATGCAGAGGACGCTGAAGAGCCCGAGGGCGCGCACGGTCTTCGACATGAAGCCCTCCAGCTATCGCGGGAGGGACGTCCGGTGCAAGGGCGGAATCCAGACGTCCTGACCTATCCCCTCACGGCGGCTGAATCTTGCGCGATGGGAGCCAGTGGGTGAGGACCCAAACCCGTCCGTTCGTCCTGAGCGCGGCTCGCGAAGCGCGTCGCAGTCGAAGGACGCGCGGCCGCACGCCCATCGACTTCGCTCAGGGCGAACGGTTGGCGGGCGCGCCGGACAGCGCGACCGAAGGGGTGGGCAGGAGGTCTGGATTCGGCGCTGCGCATCGGAAACGGCCGGACTAAGCTCCGCCCGCTTTGAAGCTCGCAGCACCCGGGAGCGCAGCGACGCTCGCGCTGGCCGTCGGCCTGTGCGCGCTGGCGCTCACGCTCGCCGAGGTGGCGGTGCGCTACACACCGAACACCTGGATCCAGCGCGACGGCCGCTTCTACACGAACGTGAACACCACCCTCGTCGAGGGGCTCAGCCTCGATCAGGGCGAGTTCTGCGCGAGCTGGTACGACGGCAAGCAGGGGTGGAACCGCAACCTCGACGCCGGCTGGAGCAACGTCGCGCTCGGCGCGAACGGCGAGCACCTGCCCAAGCACCCCGTCTTGCTCCCGCTCCTCTCGACCCCGCTCTTCTGGGCGTTCGGCCTGCACGGCACGCTCGTCTTCAACGTGCTGATGTTCGGCCTCATCGCGCTCGGCGCCTTCGCCCTCGCGCGGCGCTATGCGTCGGCCCCCGCCGCCGCGTTCGCGGCCCTCGCGCTGCCGCTCGCGACCGGCGTGCGCGATCACGCGTACGACTATCACGTCGACGTGCTCATGCTGGCGCTCTTCGTCTGCGGCATGGCGCTGATGCACGCGCGGCGCGGCTTCTGGGCCGGCCTCTTGATCGGCGCGACCGTGGTCCTGCGCCCGACCGCGCTCCTCTGGCTGCCCTCGCTGGTGCTCATCCTCGCGGCGCTCCGCGACTGGCGCACGCTGCGCTTCGCCCTCCTCGGCGGCGCCATCCCGCTCGCGCTCTTCGCCGCCTCGAACGCCTGGCTCTACGGCATGCCGTGGTGGAGCGGCTACAACCGCGTGATCGTGGTCGTCAACGGCGAGCCGCAGATCGCCGACGTGAGCGGCGCGTTCTCGGTCCCCTTCGAGGAGGGCCTCGAGACCCTGTGGAGCGGCCCTTACGGGGTGCGCCACCGCCTGACGCTGATGGCCGGCGCGATCCCCGGCCTCGTCTTCCTGCTCCGCAGGCGGCCCGCCTATGTCCTCGCCGCCCTCCTCGGCGTCGCCGCGTCGATCGTCCTCTTCGCGCAGTACCGCTGGTACGGCGACCGCTTCCTCTGGCCGAGCTGCGCGCTCCTCGTCCCGGCGCTCGCCGTCACCTTCGACGCGCTCGCGCGGCGCCTCCGCAAGCGGCCCGAGTGGCGCGCCCCGACCGTCGCCGCGCTCGCGTCCGCCGTCGCGCTCGCGCTCCACAGCTCGTTCGCCGGCCCGCTCGAGGCCCACCGCGCCGCCG
>JAEZBP010000805.1 GCA_023427125.1 Pseudomonadota bacterium
GCGTGCGGGGCGTTCTGCGCGCGCGACGCCGACTGCGGAAGCCGCAGGTGCGATCGCATCCGCGGCGTGTGCAGGCCTCCACTCGGGTGCCTGAACTACCTCGGGTGCGACGACCTCTGCGTCGATCTGCGCTGCGTGGTGTCCGGAGACGTGCCGGTCGGCGGCGCGTGCCGCGACTCCGCGGACTGCCTCGACGGCCTCTGCCGCGACGGCTTCTGCGAGTCGCTCTGCCTCTACAACGACGAGTGCGGCGCCGGCCGGACCTGCGCGTTCCTGCCGGGCTCCTTCACCTCGACGTGCGTGCCGACGCCGGCGGGGTGCGAGGGCTGCACGGACGAGTCCTCGCGCTGCCTGTCGAACGGCGAGTGCCGGCGGGGCTGCGAGGAGCAGTTCGAGTGCGACGAGGGCGAGCAGTGCGTGCTCTCGGCGCATGGCATGGGCTGCGCGCCCTCGCCGCTCAGCTGCGGCGAAGGCGAGGTCGTGATCGAGTCGGCCGGCGCGTGCGGGCTCCCGCTCGGTTGCTACACCGCCGACGACCCCGCGTGCCCCGCGGGGTTCGAGTGCCGATCGCAGGAGGCGCTCGGCCTCGGCAACAGCCGCGAGACCGGCTTCTGCATCGCGAGCTGACGCACGGATGCGGTACGATCTCTCGCTCGAATGAAGCTCGGCACACAGAAGGACGCGCACCTCGGGACGGACGCCGGTGGAGCCCTCGTCAGCCGGCGCATTCGGGTCCGGGTCACCGCGGGCCCGGCGACGGGTGAGGAGAGGCTGCTCGAGATCGGGAGCCTGATCATCGGGAGCAGCGCCGGCGCGGACATCCGCGTCGACGACCCGCGTGTGTCGCGCACCCACCTCGAGATCTCGATCGTCGGGGCGGGCGTGCGAGTGCGCGATCTGCGCAGCACCAACGGCACCTTCCTCGGCGAATCGCGGATCGACGGCGCGATCGTGCAGCCCGGGGTCGAGCTGCGGCTCGGCAGCTCGACTCGCGTGGAGCTGACGCCGGCCGACGTCCCGGCGCAGCTCGCGCCCTCCGAGCGTGGCTCCTTCGGCGCGCTGATCGGCGAGTCGCCCGCGATGCGCCGGCTCTTCGCGATCCTCGAGCGCGTCGCGCCGCTCGACGTGCCCCTCGCGATCGAGGGCGAGGAGGGCACGGGCAAGTCGCTCGCGGCGGCCGCCGTGCACGCGGCGTCGGGGCGGCGCGGCGCGATGGTGGTCTTCGACCTACGCGGGGGCCCGAGCTCCGGGTCGCTCGGCGCCGCGTTCGATGCCGCGGCGGGCGGCACGCTGATCCTCGAGCACCTCGACTGGATGCCGCACGCGCTGGGCCTCGAGCTCATCGCCGAGCTCGCGCGCGCCGAGCGCGAGGCGCTGGATGCGCGGACCGTCGTGACCAGCCGGAGCGATCTGCGCGAGGGGGTCGAGCGCGGGACGGTGGCGCGCGACGTCTTCTTCCGGCTCGCCGCGGTGCGCGCGTTCCTCCCGCCGCTCCGGGATCGACGCGAGGACTTGGTGCCGCTCTCGCGCGCGCTGGCGCGGGAGCTGACCGGCGAGATGGTCGAGCTCGAGGCCAGCGAGCTCGCGGCGCTGCGCGCGGCCGACTTCCCGGGCAACGTGCGCGAGCTGCGCGCGCTGATCGAGGAGGCGCGCGTGGTGCGCTGGTCGGCCGTCGCGAGCGCCCCCTTCCCCGACGCGAGCCCTGCCGTCGATCTGAGCGCGCTCGCCATGGCGGACCTCGAGTTCCGCGACGCGAAGGAGCGCGTGGTCGACGCCTTCGAGCGCGAGTACGTCCGCCGTCTGCTCGAGAAGCATCGCCACAACGTGTCGAAGGCCGCCGACGAGGGCGGCCTCTCACGCAACCACCTGACCGCGCTCGCCAAGAAGCACGGCCTCCGGTGATCCGCGCCCTCGACCGAGCCCCCGCGAGCGCTCGGTGGCGCCGTGCGAGCTCGGCGTGGGCGCCGCGGTCGTGAACGACGTGGTGCGGATCCCGCGGACGCTCGCCGGGATCCGCCTGCGCGGGCTCCCGCCGCAGATCTACTGGGCGCTCCGCCGCGCGAGCGCCGAGCCGACCGCCGCCGCGGCCTCGCTCTGGTCGCTGCTCACCTCGACGCGAGCAGGCCGGTGAGCTGCCGCGCCGGAGAACGACTCGCGGTGACGGTCCCGCGCCCATGAGCGCCGCCGTCTGCGCGCCTCGGCGGCGAGGCGCCCGAGGAAGAGCGCACCCGCGAGCGCGCCCGCCCAGCACGCGAGGTAGAGCCAGGGCGCCGCGGCGTTGTAGGCCGCCGCCTGGCCGAAGCGCAGCCGGCTCATCGCGGTGAAGCCGCGCGTGAGACCGCAGCTCGCGCACTCCTCACCCGTCTCCGCGAGCACCGGGCAGGGCGGCGAGAGCCGCACGGCGCCGCTCTCGATCTGCTCGGGGCTGACGGCGAGCGAGACCGCGAGCGGCGCGGCGCACGCGGCGAGCACGAAGGCCGCGATCGACGCGAGCGCCCAGAGCTCCGCGCGATCGAGGCGCTCGAGCCGGATCACTCGCTCGGCTCCGAGACGCACTCCGGCGGGATGGTGCGCCCCGACGCGCTCAGCTCGTCGCGATAGCCGCGCAGCAGGTCCAGGCAGAGGGCCTCGGGCACGCTCGCGTAGTCCTCCGCGATGCGGTCGCAGCTGTTCACCGGAGCTTCGCCGCCCATCGCCGTCAGGTACGCGGCGCAGCACGTGCCGGCGCGCGCGCACGCCCCGCCCGTCGGAAACGGCGGAGGCGGCGGGAGCGGGAGCGGATCGGCCGGCAGACCGAGCGCGCCCGCGTCGATAGCGATCGGATCGAAGGGATCGGCGGGAGGCCGGTGCGGAGCGGTGGCCGAGAGGCACCCGAGGCCGAACCAAGGACCGACCACGGTGGCGACGGTGAGCAGGATGGCGACGCCGCCGGTGATCGCGCCGGCGAGGGCGAGCCCCTTGCCCGTGTAGACCTCTGGCTGCCGGGTGGTGCGGGAGTAGCCGAGGATCCCGCACACGATCCCGATGATCGCCGGGATGGCGACGACGAGGCCGATGAGCGCGCCGCCGATCGTGCAGAGCGCGCAGAAGACGCCGCAGAAGCCGCTGACGAGGTTCGCGATCGCGCCGACCAAGGCCAGCAGCCCGCCGACCAAGGCGACCACCCCCAGCGCGTCCGTGCGCGGTGGCCCGGCCGGCAGAGGAGGGGGCCCGAATCCGCCACCGTAGGGAGGCCCGAAGCCCGGTGGCTGCCCGTAGTCGCTCACGCTCGCCTCCTCACGCTCACGAGAGCCGTCCTGGCCCGTTCGCTCTCTTGTACCACTCCGGCGTCGCGCTCCCACCCACGAGAGACCGCTGAGGCTCGCGTGGTCCCTCGGGCGCGGGTGCCATCTTCGCCGCGTCGATGTCGTGCCGAGCAGCTTCGGCCGAGGGCTCCTCGACGACGAAGCGCATGGCCCGGCAGATCTCTACCGGGGAGCGTTCATCAGAGGCCGTCGATGGTCTCGATCAGCTCGCGCTCCACGCCGGCGTCGAGCGCGACCTCGTGCAGAAGCAGGCCATGCACGATGCTCGCGAACGAGCTCCAGGTGTGCTCGTCGGCGTCGGGCCGCCGCTCGTGCATGCGGTGGATCAGCCGCTCGCGCAGGCGGCGGGCGACCTGCCGTGGATCGTCGCGCGGGTCGACCCGCAGGTGGCGCCCCGCCACGCTCACTCCATCGCGCGCCGGCACGATCAGCGCCTCCATCTTCGCGCGCAGATCCAGCGGCGAGTGCATGGCGGGCGCGGGTCCGAGGCGATGCGTCTCGATCTCGAATGGCTTCTCGATGCCCATCCCACCGATCACAGCAAGCGCGATGCCGCTCTGTTGCCTGGCGCGCGCGTTCGCCCGCGCGGCCGAGCGGAGCGGCCCCTCACTCACTCGCGGAGGTTGAAGGACTGGGTGACGTGACCGCCCGGCGGGACGCGCACGGTGCGGCGGTGCTCGTTGCCGTCGCGATCGACCAGGCGCAGGCGCTGGTTGCCGGAGGGAACCGACACGCGGCCGATCGGCGTCGTCCCGAGGAGGCGGCTGCCGAGGTAGACCTTCGACCAGGGCTGGGTGTTGACCGAGAGCTGGCCGGGCGCCGCCGCCGGCGGGCGCTCGCGCTGGCGGCGCTCGAGCTCGGCGGTGATCGCGGCGCGCTGCCCGGCCGTGACCTCCACCTGGCCGCTCCACTCCTCGTAGCCCTCGCGGGTGAGGCGCAGATCGTAGGTGCCGGGGGCCACCATGCCGATCTCGAGGGGCGTGACGCCGGCGCCCGCACGATCGCCCATCTGGATGCTCGCGCCAGGCGGCGTGCTGTCGATGAAGACCGAGCCGGTCGCGATCGGCGCCGCAGGCGCGGTGGTCGGCGCGACGGTCGGCGCGATCGGCGGCGCGCTGGGACATTCGGCACATTGGGCGTTGGAGTTCGCGCGCTTCGAAAGCGTGCTGCGCATCGTCGCCGGCGTGCTCACATTGCTCATCGCAGTTCGCATCCTGTCTCGCTGGAATGCGTTCGCACCGATCGAGCGCGCGGGCGCCAAGCTGTGGATGAAGATTCAACCGCTCGCACGCCGCGCATCGGGCTCGGACCGCGGGTGGAGCAATCTCGTTGTAGGTCTGCTCTGGGGTTGGCTCCCGTGTGGACTCGTCTACTCGATGGCATTGATGACCATGACGACCGCGAATGCGTCGCACGGCGCCGCGGTCATGATTGCATTCGGACTCGGCACGCTTCCCGCGATGTTGTCG
>JAEZBP010000890.1 GCA_023427125.1 Pseudomonadota bacterium
GATCGACACGGGCTGAGCGGAGATCGCCTCGGCCACCTCTCGCGGGGCTGCGGTGCGCGCGGCATCCGGCGCGGCGAACCCGGGAGACGTCGCGCGGCCACCGTCGGCGCCGCTGCCGTCCGCGCCGCGGCCATCGATCGCCGCGAGCAGCCTCGCCTCGAGATCGACCGGGGGCACGTAGTCGGCGCCGGCCCAGCCGAGCGCCTGCGCGACCCCCGCCGCGTCGTGGCGCAGATCGCGCGCCTCGTCGTCGTCGGCCAGGAAGTCCGCGTGGCGCTCGAGCGCGCTGGGGTCCGCGTCGACGATCGGCGCGAGCTCGTCCAGGAACGCTTCGTACTCTTGGGCCCTGTCAGTCATCGTCCATCCTCGTCGGCGAGCAGCGCACGCATGCGCGCGAGGGCCCGACTGACCCGCTTGCGCGCTGCGGCCTCATCGATCCCGCAGGCCTCTCCGATCTCTCGGTAGTCGAGGCCCGACTGGTAGCGCAGGACCACCGCGTCCCGCTCCGAAGGCTTGAGCTCCTCGAGCGCGGCGCGGACCCGGCTGGCCCGCCGCTCCGTCTCGAGCACCTCGTCGGGCGCGGGCGCGCCCGCCTCCGCGTCGTGAACGAGCCGCAGGCGACGCTGCCGTCTCACCCGCGTCTCGATCTTGCGCGCGCACTTGCGCCGCGCGATCCCGAAGAGCCAGGCCCGCACGGAGCCCTCCCCTCGGAACCCCGCCATCGCGTCGTGCGCGGCCATCAGCGTCTCTTGCACGGTCTCCTCGGCCTCGGCCTGATCGCCGAGGAGCGCCATGCAGAGCCTCCCGACCGCGGCGCCGTGCTCGCGAGCACAGGCTGCGGCCGCCTCTCGGTGACGGCTCCCGCGGATCAGGTCCGCGATCGGATCGACCGTCATCGCTTCTGCGCGTGCCTCCATCTCGTCCTCCACGTGCCCACCACCCGACGTTCTGTGACCGCGCTGTTTCGGGGATCGTGGCTGCGGTCGTCACGATCACGTGCCCTTCCCCTGCCCCTGCCTTGCTCCTCCGGGCCCCGATGCCGCCGTTGGCAGGATCCCTGCTACGTTGGCCTGGTGCGCTTGCTCCGCGCGGCCCATGGCCTAAGACGAGCGACAACCCTACAGGAGAAACGCATGAGCAAGCCCCCGCAGAAGCGCATCGCCCTCGGTAAGAACCGTGATGGGCGGCTCGAGGTCTTCTACGTCAAGCCCGACGGAGCGCTGCACCACAACTGGCAGCACCGGCCGAATGGGCTCTGGCAGGGCGAGGGCAGCCTCGGCGTGACGGCGACCTCGGTGGCCTGCGGGGAGAACGCCGACGGCCGGCTCGAGGTCTTCTACCTCTCGCCCGAGGGCGACGTTCAGCACGACTGGCAGCTCGCGCCGGGCGGCGCGTGGCACGGAGCCGAGTCGCTCGGCGCGTCGGGGCGCGCGCTCGATGTCTCGAACAACGCCGACGGCCGGCTCGAGCTCTTCTGGGTCGGCGGCGACGGAGAGCTCTGGCACGACTGGCAGCTCGAGCCGAACGGTGACTGGGCCGGCAAGGAGAAGCTCGGCGACTCGGCGATCGACGTCGCGGTCGGCCGCAACGAGGACGGTCGGCTCGAGGTCTTCTACCTGCAGGCGGGCGGCAAGCTCATGCACGACTGGCAGACCGAGGCCAACGGCGACTGGCACGGCCCCGAGGCGCTGCCGGGGACAGGCCGGCAGGTGGCGGTCGGGTCGAACGAGGACGGACGGCTCGAGGTCTTCTGGATCGACGCCGAGGACGCGCACGTCTGGCACGACTGGCAGACCGAGCCGAACGGCGACTGGCACGGCCCCGAGCACCTCAAGGTGCGCGCGGTGCGCATCGCGGTGGCGGAGAACCGGGGCGGCCGCCTCGAGCTCTTCTACATCGACCACGACCAGCACATCCGAAACACCTGGCAGGCCGCGCCGAACGGCGACTGGGGCAGCGACGGAGAGTCGCTCGGTCAGCGCGCGACGGATCTGGCCGTCGGCCAGAACGCGGACGGTCGCCTCGAGCTCTTCTACTTCGGCCCGGACAACGAGGTCTGGCACAACTGGCAGCCCGCCCCGGGCCGCGGCCCCTGGAGCTCGATCATCCAGCACGAGCGAGCCTGAGTTGTTGGGCGCGCGCTTCGCGAGCGCGCGCAAAGCCAACCCAGGAACGCCGAGCGGAGCGGTTCCGGCCAACTGGACACCGGGGATGGGCAGCCTCAGCCGGTCGGTCCCGCGCAGCTCGGCCCGCGCGCTCGCGCAGCGCGCGCAAAGCCAACTCAGGGGGCGATCATCGGGAGGCGCGTGGCCTTGGGGCCGCGCGCCTTCGTCGCTTGCACGGTCGGGTCGGGAGACTCGTAGGGGCCGAGCGGCGTCAGGCCTGCGTCGCGGAGGAGCTGCCGATCGGCGCTGACGTCGGGGTTGCCGGTCGTCAGCAGCTTCTCGCCGTAGAAGATGGAGCTCGCGCCGGCGAGGAAGCAGAGGACCTGGGCCTCGCGGGTCAGCTCGGTGCGGCCGGCGGAGAGGCGCACGATCGACTTCGGCATGAGGATGCGCGCCGTCGCGATCATCCGGACGAGCTCGAGCGGGTCGACGGGCGGCCGATCCTCGAGGGGCGTGCCCTCGACCGCGACGAGCGCGTTGACCGGCACGCTGCCCGGGTGCGGATCGAGGCACGCGAGGGTGCGCAGCATCTCGCAGCGATCGTCGACGCCCTCGCCCATCCCGATGATGCCGCCGCAGCAGAGGCTGATGCCGGCCTTCTGCACGCGACTGAGCGTGTCGAGACGCTCCTTGTACGTGCGGGTCGTGATGATCTCGCCGTAGAACGCCTCGGAGGTGTCGAGGTTGTGGTTGTAGGCGGTGAGCCCGGCGTCGGCGAGCTGTGCGGCCTGCGACTCGTCGAGCATGCCGAGGGTCGCGCAGGCCTCGAGCCCGAGCTCGCGGATGCCGCGGACCATGTCGAGCACCCGCTCGAAGGCCGGCCCCTGGCGCGCGTCGCGCCACGCCGCGCCCATGCAGAAGCGCGTCGAGCCGGCCTGCTTGGCCCGCTGAGCGGCCTCGAGCACCTCGTCGAGCGCGAGCATGCGCTCGGGCTCGACCGACGTCTCGTAGTGCGAGCTCTGCGGGCAGTAGGCGCAGTCCTCCGTGCACGCGCCGGTCTTGACCGAGAGGAGAGTGCAGAGCTGGATGGCGTCGGGCCGGTGGTGCTCGCGGTGGACGCTCTGAGCCCGGTGGACGAGCTCGGTGAGCGGGAGATCGTAGAGCGCGCGGACCTCGGCGAGGGTCCAGTCGTGACGCAGTTGTTCTTGCACGATGCGGAGGCCTACCGCGCCGATGGGGTACACCGCAAGCGCTCGATGCCGACGGATTGGGCAGGGGCAAGAGCACGCGCCGGCCCGCGAGCGCGCCACTCCGCGAAACGGATTCGCGGACTTTTCAACCCCTGCTAGGGTCCGCCGCGTGGCGGCGCCTCCCCTCTCGACCCGTGAGCTCGTGGAGCACGCAGCCGGGGCCGCGGTGCGGGCCGTCTCGCGCGTGCCTCCCTTGGCGGTGCTCGCGGTCGTGGCCGGGCTCGTGGAGCTCCTGCTCGCGCGCGCCATCTGGCACGGGATGACCGAGACCCTCGATGCCACCACGCTCTTCGAGCTGCGGCGTCTCGCCCGATTCCCGCGCAACCTCGCGGCCGTCGCCGGCGTCGTCGCGCTGCTGGTCTCGCTGATCGCGTTCCTGCGGCTGCCCGGCTACGCGTCGATCGCCCTCCGGCTCGTGGTCGCCTCGCTCTCGGGCATCTTCCTCCCGTGCGTCGTGGTCGCCGCGCTTCTGCCGCCGGCCATGCTGCGGCGCAACCTCGTCATCTTCGGGCTCGCCGCCGCCAACGTCCTCGTCGCGCTCGTCACGATGAGCGCGGCGCGCTACCGCCCCGAGCGCGTCCTCCGCGTGGCGCTCGGGCTCGCCGGCGCGACCGCCCTCCTCACGCTGATGTTCGTGGGGCTCGGACAGCTCGTGCGCGCCGAGGGCAGCGGCTTCTGGGGGAGCCTCGGCGCCCTCCTGGCGGCCCAGCCCGGCGCCACCGAGAAGGTGCGCCTCGCGCTGCGCCACGCGGGCGAGCTCTCCTGGCTCGGCGTCTTGATCGCGTGCTCGCTGGTCGCGGTGTGGGACCGCGGGCGAGCGGCGATGCGCGCGCGGGTCGGGGGCGCCGTCGCGCTGGTCGTGGCGCTGACGGCCGGCCTGGTGGCGCTCGAGCAGCTGATCGGGCACCGCTTCCGCTTCCTCCTCTTCGGCAGCTTCCGCCTCGATCTGATCGTCGACCAGGCGCCGCTCCTCTACGCGCTGCCGCTCGCGATGGGGCTCGCGGGGGCGCTCGTCGCGCTCTTCCGGCGGGACAGCGGGATGCGCCAGCTCGGCGCCGGGATGCTCGCCTGGCTCATCGCCGGCTTCGCGCCGCACACGCCGATCCAGCTGCTCTACCTCGTGCTCGCCGGGCTCCTGCTCGCGCGCGCGGCCCAGGCCCGCGATCCCGATGGCGCGTGGCGCCGCACGCAGCCGTGGGCGGCCCTCGCCGGACGGCCGGCGCGTCCAGAGCCCGCCGACTGAAGCGCCGACCACAGAACGGCTCGCCCGCGCGAAGGCCCCGCCAGCAAACAGAGCCTCAGTCGCCGGCGATCTCGCCCGCGGCGCGGCTCAGCACGAAGTCCGTGGTGACCTCCTCGCGCTCCGAGACGCTGAGCGTCCGCGAGAGGACGATCGGGCTCGAGTACTTCGGCCGCCCCGCCTCCGTCCCGACGACGCGCCAGCCCTCGTGCCAGACCCGCACCACGTACTGGCCCGGCGGGACGCTCGCGATGCGGAAGCGGCCCGCGGCATCGGAGACCGCGAAGTAGGGGTGCTCGAACGCGTGCACCCAGCCCTGCATGAACGAGTGGACGTCCGAGAGCAGCCGCACGACGCCCGGCTCGTCGACCCTCACCGACAGGCTGCTCTCCTCGGTCGGCAGCGCGAAGTCCCACACGGTGGACTCGCCCCGCAGCGCGTGGACGTTGTGGAGGACCGGGTCGGCGCTCTCGAAGAGGAGCGAGGTGCCGGCCGTCACCGCCAACACGTGCGGGCGGTACCTGCACCCCTGGAGCGTGATCGTGACCGGCTCGTCGGGGATCGCGAGCGCCGCGCCACGGCGCACGCCGCGGATCCAGACCACGGCGCCCGCGACTCCGCCGCCCGCTCCGACCGAGAGCGCCGCCGAGGGCTGCTCGTCGCCACACACCTCGCGATGCGCCCGCACCGGGAGCATCGCGAGCTCGGGGAGCGGCCCCTCGAAGCGGACGGTGCCGGCGATCGAGCCCGCGTCGCCGACGTCGATCACCTCGTAGCCGGCCGGCGCGAGCTGCTCCTCCAGCGCGGGCGGCGTGACCTCGCGACGCGCGCCGCTGTCGTCGCCGTCGGAGCACGCGAGCAGCATCGTCGCGCTCCCGATCGCGAGGAGGACGACCTTCACTCCGTGCGTTCGGGTGAGGCTCGGAGACCGTCGCGTGTCAGGCGGACGCGCAGGTGCGCCGCGCACCGAAGACCGAGCCGGTCCGATGCCTCGTGCGTGGGGGCAGCCTCGAATCAATGGCGCCAATCGGGACCCGGATCGAGCTTCGGGCGGGAGTAGGGGGAGAGCGACGGCGCACGTCGCGCGCGCTCCCTCCGCGCGAGGACGGGCTTGCCCCCTCGTGATCGAGAGCGCGTCACGCTCGCGCGACGCCATCGACGAGCGCTGGGTCGTCGCATCGATCGACCGCACCGAGGCGCTGCCCAGCTCCGAGCCCATAGCACAGCGCGCGCTTCGTGAAAGAGCTTCGACGCCAACATTGTGCGCAGCCGAGCGGAAAGTGCGCGGCGCGACATTGATCGGTCATGCGCGCTCCGGCACTCTTGGCTCTCGAATGCGACGTGCAGCCATCGCTCCCCTCTCGATCGCGCTGCTCCTGATGCCGGCGCTCGCGCACGCGCAGGCGAGCTGCCCGCCCGATCACGTCGGCTGCGAGAGGAGCGACGTCGACTTCGAGCACTCGGACGCGCTCTTCGACAGCGTGATGCTCGACAGCGGATGGGTGCCCGCCGGCGCGCCGGTGCAGGTGCGCTTCGCGCTCTTCCTCGGCGGCTCGACCGAGGTCGACCTGGGAGGCACGGCCGTCACCTCGTGGCCCTCGGCGCTCGACGTGGCAGTGCCGGGCCGGCCGGGCACCGGCCGCTTCGCGATCGACTACGGCATCGAGATCGTCGCCCGCGTTCGCATCGACGTGACTATCGCCGGCGTGCACTATCGCGAGGAGGTGGACATCCCGATCCCGGGCGGGGTCCCGCGCGATCTTCGGGTCGCCGCGACGTCCACCTTCGATCCCTTCGTGCTGCCCCCCTCCGAGCCTCGCCCGATCCTCGCGTGGGACGACACCGAGCGGGTGCGGGTGCTCGAGGTCGACGTGACCGACGCCCTCATCCCCATCCCGGGCATCGGCGGCGGCTTCGCCTTCGAGGCGGTGGCCGAGCTCGAGGGGCGCTACCAGACCGACCGGATCGCGATCACCGACGCCCTCACCGCCATCACGGAGGAGAACGCCTCGGTGATCGTCCGCGCCGATCCCGGCGCCGCCGAGCTCGGGGCGGCCAAGGACTACACCGTCCTCCCGCACGGCACGATCGCCTATGACGGAGTGATCACCATCTTCCCGACGCTCTTCGTCGAGATCGTGGGGCGTCGCTTCGATCTCACGCTGGCCGAGGTGCCCCTCAACGTGGTCGACCTCACGGCGAGCACCGACTTCGACGCGGCGCCCGTGCACGTGCCGCTGCCCGACATCCGCCTCGAGGAGACGACCGTCGCCTTCGGCGAGCTGATGGTCGGCGAGACGCTCGAGCGCATCGTGACCGTGCACAACGACGGCGAGTCGGAGCTGCGCGTCAGCGTATCGGATCCCTCCGCGCCCTTCGCTGCGTCCTCGCCCTCGCTGGCCATCCCGCCGCGCTCGTCCGAGCGGCTGGCGGTGCGCTTCGCGCCCTCGATGGGCGGCGACGAGTCGGCGCTGCTCATCCTCGACAGCAACGATCCCGACGAGCCTCGGGTCACGATCCGCCTCTCGGGCGGCGCCCTCGGCTTCGACATGCCCGACGCGGGCCTGGGCGACGCCGGGATCTACGATGACGCGGGCCCGGGGTTCACGACCGAGGGTGGCTGCGGCTGCCGCACGGCAGGGCACACGCCGTCTTCGCCCTGGCCGGGCATGCTGGTGGGCGTCGGGGCCCTCGCGGTGCTCCGCCGGCGCAGGCGCTGAGCGGCTACTCGAGCTTGGCGACGGCCTCGCGGATGCGGCGGAGGCCCTCCTCGAGCTTCTCCATCGAGGTCGCGTAGCTCATCCGCAGATAGCCCGGCGCCTCGAACGCGCTGCCGGGGACGACCGCGCAGCGCGCGTCCTCGAGCAGCCATCGCGCGATGGCGAGGTCGTCGGTCAGGGTGACGCCGCCGGCCTTGCGACCGATCAGCGCCTGCACGTTCGGGAACGCGTAGAACGCGCCCTCGGGGGCGCGGCACCGGATGCCCTCGATCGCGTCGAGCCCCGCGATGAAGACCCCGCGGCGCTCCGCGAACGCCGCGCGCATCGCCTCGACCGGCCCCTTGTCGCCCGCGAGCGCCGCCGCGGCCGCGTGCTGGGCCACCGCGGTGGGGTTGGTCGTGGACTGGCCCTGGATCTTGTCCATCGCCTTCACCACCGGCGCTGGCGCGAGCGCCCAGCCGATGCGCCAGCCGGTCATCGAGAACGTCTTCGAGACGCCATCGACGATGATGAGGCGGTGCTTGAGCTCGGGCGCGACCTCGAGCAGCGAGCGCTGGTCGAAGCCGTCGTAGACGAGCTCCCCGTAGATCTCGTCGACGATGATCCAGAAGTCGCCCTTCTGCTTGGCCACGTCCGCGAGCGCGCGGAGCTGCTCCCTCGTATACGCGGCGCCGGTCGGGTTCGAGGGCGAGCAGAGGATCAGCGCCTTGGTGCGCTCGGTGATCGCCTCGGCCAGCGCCTCGGGGCGCAGCCGGAAGCCATCGGCCTCGGAGGTCTCGAGGATCTTCGGGGTCGCGCCGAAGAGGCGCACCTGATCGGGGTAGCTCACCCAGCAGGGCGCCGGCACCAGCACCTCGTCGCCGGGCTCGTAGAGCACCATCGCGAGGTTGAAGAGGGTGTGCTTGGCGCCGACCGAGACGATGATCTCGCTCGTCTCGTGGGCGATCCCGCCGCGGCGGCGCCTGCTCTCGGCCTGGATGGCGCGGAGCAGGGGCTCGATCCCGCGCACCCGCGTGTAGTGCGAGGAGCCCCGATCGATCGCGGCCTTGGCCGCCTCTCGGACGTGCTCGGGCGTCTCGAAGTCGGGCTCTCCGACGCCGAACGAGATCACGTCCACGCCCTCGGCCGACAGCTCGGCGGCGCGCTGGCTGACGGCGAGAGTGGCCGAGGGTTGGATCGACTGGACCCGGCTCGCGAACGCGGTGCTCATCTACGGACTCCTCTGCTACCCGAGCGAGAGATCAAGCGCCGGCGCTCGGCTTCACCACGATCACCGAACACGGAGCGGCGCGCACGACGGACTCGGCCACGCTCCCGAGCAAGAGGCGATCGAAGCCTGTCCGGCTGTTGGTCCCCATCACGATCGTGTCGACTCGATGGACGCTGGCGGCGCGCAGGATCTCGTCGGCGGGCTTGCCGCGAGAGACGGCGTAGAGCACCTCGATTCCGTCGGGCAGCGGCATCTCCTGGGAGAGCCCCTCGACGAACTTGCGCAGCTCCCGCGTCGCCTGCTCGAGCTCGTCGAGCTCGTTCTTGGGGTCGCCCCGCTCCGCGACGTGCTGGAAGATCACCGCGGCCGCGCCGAGCCCCTCGGCGTGCGCCAGCACCCAGCGACAAGGCAAGCTCGAGCACTCATCGAAGTCGAGCGCGACAAGGATACGCACGCCCCGGATGTAGCAGAGCCGAGCCGCCCGCGACAGGACCAAGGAGCCCGCGATCGCACGCGTTCTCCCGGGTCCCGCGCGGCACGCCCTCGCGTCAGAGCAGGATCACGCCTCCGTCCGGAGGAACCACGATGTAGACCATCCGCTCGTCGAGGCGGGCGACGCCGTTGCCCATCACGACGATACGAGCGCGGAACACCTGCGCGAACTCGGCCGGCATCCGGACGTCGTTCCAGAAGTCGATGTCGAACTCGACCTGGGTGCCCGGGATGACCTGGTAGAACGTGGTCGCGTCCTTGCTCGCGTAGGTGACGCCGGGCATCGGGCCGCTGGCGGCGCCGTTGTAGCCCTCCCGAGGGGTGATGCTCTTGATGAAGAGTCGGGCGTCGAACTCGTCCGGGTTCCCCGGCACGTTCTCGGTCGTCGTGCTGACGTCCTGCGGGGTCCCGCCGACGAGATCGCGCACTGCGTTGACGACCGCCGCGTCGAGGCCGGTGCCGTCGTAACCGATGTCGAAGACCAGCGGCGTTCCGTCGGCCCGGACCGCGCCGGTGTCGCGCGCGATCGCCTCGTAGTCGGAGCGCAGCGTGCTCCCGGCTCCACCGGAGTAGACCCCCATGACGCGCGCGCCGATGCCGTTCAGCGCGGTCACGGTCTCGGCGTAGCTCGGGGAGGCGAAGCTGTAGCTCGCAGCGCCGCCCGGGCCGTTGTGGAACGAGTAGTCGCCGAAGAGCAGGATGATCGGCAGCGAGCCCGGACGGAAGCAGGGATAGCCGCGGCGCGTGCCGACCTCGTCCGGGATGGACGGGCAGACCTGATCGGGGATGGGTCCGCCGGTCGACGACTCGTTCGGCCAGCTCAGCCCGCGGCCGGTGGCGGTCGACCAGAGGGCAGGGACGTAAGACTCTTCCCCGTCGTAGCCGCCGTGGCACGGCAGCCCCTCGACCGCCTCGAGGATGTCCGGCCGCCCGTTCGGTGCCCCGGTGATCTCACCGATGTCACGGACGGCGGCGTTGTACGGACAGCTCGTCGGTCCGGCTGCGATCGACCAGCCTCCGATGTCCTGCTCGGGGGGGGCGATCTCACGCAGGAGGTAGAACGGGAGGTCGTTGCCTGCGCCGTAGCTACCGTAGGGGTAGTCGTCCAAGCCGCCCGCACCGAATTGGACGTTCGCGATCTCGGCCTGGATGCCGGGGATCACCACGCTGAGCAGCCCGTTGATGAGGTTCGTCCGCTCGCCGCCCATCGACCCCGTCATGTCGACGAGGAAGAAGACGTCCGCCTGGTTGATCGCGGTCCCGAAGCGGAGGCTCCGCGGGACGCGATCGCCGTTGTAGGGGAGCACGACGAAGAAGTCCGTGGCGGGGATCGTGCTGGTCGGATCGTTCGGATCGGTGCCCGCGGCCTGCTCGGCCAGATCGCTCAGCCCGTCCCCGTCACTGTCGGTGTTCGTCGGGTCGGTACCCGCAGCGACCTCGTCGCGATCCGGGACGCCATCGTTGTCGCTGTCGGTGTCCGCGAAGTCGGGGATGCCGTCGAAGTCGCTGTCGGCCGGCGCGCAGGGGTTGCCGCTGGGCCCCGCCTCCACCGAGTCCGGGATGCCGTCGCCGTCCGAGTCGTCGTCGAGGTAGTTCGGGACGCCGTCTCCGTCGGCGTCGCCCGTCCCCTCGCGCTGATCCGCGATGCCGTCACCATCGGAGTCGGTGCTGTCGGTGCAGCCGCTGATCGGCGCCCCGTCCGCCGCCCGGGTGCCTCCGTCGTCCCGCCGCCCGAGGCGGGTCGCGTCACAGCCTGCGAGCGCGACGAGCGTCGCGACCCAGACAGCCAAGGGGGCGGAGTATTGCGTGAGCTTCATGGGGACCTCCGGACCGGACGAGCTCGTGGCCGTCGCTGCGTTCGCGCTTCTCGGATTCGGTGACGATGAGAGAGATCGAGGACGAGGGCGGCGGAGCGGGCCGGAGAGGGCTGGCCAGCTCAGCCGAAGGGACCGTTCGGATCCGCGGGGACGACGATGATCGCCTGCCGCGTGTCGAGGATGGCGGTGCCGGTGCGCACGTCGATGAAGGCGATGAACACCTGCGCCGTCGTGCCGCCCCGCAGGAAGTCGTTCTGGAAGGTGATGCGGAACGTGACCATCGTGCCCGGGATCACGCCGAAGAACGTCGACTCGTCGACGGCGGCGACGGCGTCGGCGTGGCTGAGGCCGTCGGGCGGATCCCAACAGGTCGCGGCCGGCGGGGTGGCGCGGCACGCGGGCTGGCGCCGCTTGATGAACTGCGTGGCGTCCACGCCGGGAGGTGGATCGGTCGCGTCATCGCGCAGGCCGGTGTCCAGATCGAGGGGGACGCGCGTCGCGACCGTCTCGATCGCGCCGACCACCGTGTCGGTGAAGACCGCGTCGCTCGCGCCGCCCGAGGGCAGATCGTAGACGAGCGCGTTGCCGTCGAGGTCGACCGAGCCGGTCTCCTCCGCGGTGCGCCGGAGGAAATAGCAGGGCGAGGAGCCCGACGGACCGATGACGGACGAGCAGCTTCCGCCGAAGCTGTCCGCGCTGACGCCGATGAACTTCGCGCCGCGCCGGTTCACCTCGGCGATGGTGTCGGTCCAGATGGCCGGCGGCGGGGTGATGCCGGTGTAGTCGTCGCAGCTCGGGCTCTCGCCGGGCGGACCGTTGTGGGAGCAGATGTCCGTGAAGAGCACGATGATCGGGAGCGCCGCGTCGCGGAAGCAGGGCGCGCCCCAGCCGCCATCGAGACAGTCGCCGACGTAGCGGCGCATCGTGTACGAGCCGTTCCAGGTGCCGCCCTCGCCCGTGATGATCTGGTAGATCGCCTCGGTCTGTGACTCCGGGCCATCGGCGCCGCCGTGGAGGTCGATGGCGTTGAACGCGGCTTGCACGTCGGCGGCGCGCTCGGGCGGGGTCATCCGGATGGCCAGGATGAAGGGCTCGTCCGGGCTGCTGCCGTAGCCGAAGAACGGGTAGTCGTCGTGCTGTCCGCCGCCGAACCAGGCGTCGGGGATCGTCTCCCGGATGCGGTCGATGAGGCCGGTGCCGGGGGTCGTGACCGTCGCCTGGACCCGGGTGACGGTGCCGCCCATCGAGCCGGTCGTGTCCGTGATGAAGAAGACGTCGGCCACGCGGATGCTGGTGCCGAACGTGAGGTCGCGCTCGACCGGCGGCCCGCGAAACGGGAGCACGACGTAGAAGTGCTCATCCGGGATGACGCAGCCGGCCGAGGTCGCGCAGCCGCAGTCCTGGCCGGTGGTTCCGTCGGGGCAGTTGTATCGCTCGTAAGCGCCCTCCGCGAGATCGCCTAGGCCGTCGCCGTCGCTGTCGATGTTGCACGGGTCGGTGCCGATCGCGATCTCCTCGCCGTCCGAGAGGCCGTCGTTGTCGCTGTCGATGTCGGCGAAGTCCGCGCGGCCATCGGGGCCGAGCTCGCCGGTGGCCGGATCGATCTCGTTCGGGCAGACCGCCGGCGGAGTCTCGACGTCCCCGTCGCCCGCCTCCCGCGAGTCCTGCAGGCCGTCGCCGTCCGAGTCGAGATCGCGGAAGTTGGGGATGCCGTCGTTGTCGAAGTCGACGAGGCCCTCGTGGATGTCGCCGATCGTGTCGCCGTCCGAGTCGAGGTCCCAGACATCCGGGGTGCCGTCGCCGTCGGTGTCGGCCGGGGTCGGACCGTCGCCCCACTCGACGTTGTTCGGGATGCCGTCGCCATCGACGTCGGTGTCGCGGTGGTCGGGGATGCCGTCGCCGTCCGCGTCGCCGGTCTGCTCGGCGTCGTCCACCCCGTCGCCGTTCGCGTCGCGATCGAGGAAGTCCGGGACGCCGTCGCGGTCGGTGTCGACGGGGGGCGTATCGCAGTTGGCGTCGCCGGCCTCGTCGACGTCGGGGAAGCCGTCGCCGTCCGAGTCGGTGTCGCGGTAGTTGGGAGTGCCGTCGCCGTCGGCGTCGTCCTCGCCCTCGTGATCCCGCGAGATGTAGTCCGAGTCCGGATCGTCGATCGGACCGCAGCGCACGATGGGCGGCCCGCCGTCGATGCGGATCGTACCTCCGTCGGTGCCACCCTGACCGCTGTCGCAGCCGCCGAGCGGGGCTCCGGTCAGCACGAGCAAGAGCGCAGGCAGCGTGAGCGAGCGTGCCAAAGCCATGAGACTCCGTGAGCGGCTCGCCAAGACGGGCCTATCCGCAGGGACGAGCGGCTCGGCCAGGGTGCCGCAGCAAAATCGGCCGTGCAAGGGTCCCCGGGATCGGAGGCCGGGGCGGCCGCCCATGTTTGACATCGCGGGCCGGAGCGGGTAGCAGAGCTTGCGTTCGGCGGTCGGCGCCGCTGGATTCGTGAGCCGGCAAGAGCGATCGCGCTACCGCTCCTGCCACACCGATCCAACCGGAGACGGAAGAGCATGAAGCGAACGATCACGTCGGCCTTGTCGCTCGGCGCGGCCTTGAGCCTGATGGTGGGCTGCGGCCCGCAATATCCAAACTGCAACGACGACAGCAACTGCCACCAGGGCGAGTTCTGCGTGAACGGGACGTGCCAGCAGTGCCGGCCCGGCGGGAACGACTGCCCGGCGGGGCAGCAGTGCAACGACGGCCGCTGCGATCCGGTCGAGGGCTACTGCAGCTCGAGCGGGGACTGCCCCGACGGCCAGGAGTGCCAGAACAACCGCTGCGTCACCAGCACCTCGTCGTCGACGAACCTCGAGGGGCCGAGCGCAGGCGCGTGCACCCTCTCTCCGGTCTACTTCGCGTACGACTCGAGCGAGCTCGATCGGCAGGCGCGCACCACGATGGAGAGCAACGCGCAGTGCATCCAGCAGCGCGACATCGCGAGCGTGCGCCTGACCGGGCACTGCGATCCGCGCGGCACCGAGGAGTACAACCTCGCGCTCGGCGAGCGGCGCGCCCAGCAGGTGAAGAGCTACCTCCAGAACCTCGGCGTGGACGCGAGCCGCGTGACGACCGCGTCGATGGGCGAGGAGATGGCGAGCGGCGAGGACGAGTCGGCCTGGTCGCGCGATCGCCGCGTCGAGTTTTCCGAGCGTTGAGGTGAGACCTTGCGAGCACGCCCGATCCCCGTCGCTCTCGTGACCCTCGGCAGCTTCCTCGGCGCGTGCTGGACGAGCGCGTCCACCGGCGACGATCTCGTGCGCCGGGTCGGGGCGATCGAGCGTGGCCAGACCCAGCAGCGCGAGGAGCTCCAGCAGGAGATCGCGACCGCGCAGACCAAGGTCGGCGAGCTCGAGTCGGTGCTCGACCGCGCGACGAAGGTGGTGACCCGCGCGAGCGCCGACACCGGCGCGCAGGTGGAGACGCTGCAGCAGCAGGTGATGGCGCTCGAGGGGCAGCTCGCCGAGCTGCGCAACGAGGTCACGCGCCAGCAGGCGCAGCTCTCGGAGCAGCAGAGCGAGAACGAGCGCCAGCTGAAGAAGCTCGCGAAGCACCTCGGGATCGACACCACCTTCGACGAGTCGCAGATCCCGGCCGGCGCCGACGAGCACTTCGACGCCGCGCGACAGGCCTACGATCAGCGCCAGTGGGCGCGCGCCCGCTCGCTCTATCGCGCGTTCACCGAGCGGCACGCTCAGGACGATCGGGTCGACGACGCGCTCCTCCGGATCGGCACGAGCTACATGGAGGAGGATCGCCCGGCGACCGCGCTCGGCGAGCTGCGCCGGGTGATCGCCGAGCACCCGCAGGGCGACGCGGCCGACGACGCGCTGCTCGCGATGGCGAACGCGTTCTACGCCCTGCACGCGTGCACCGACGCGCGCGCCGCGCTCGACGCGCTCATCCGCGCCCACCCGCGCTCGCCGCTCATCGCCGAGGCACGCCGCAAGCTCCGCGACGTCCAGCGCGCCCCCCGCGGGTACTGCACCAGCTGAATGACCCTACCCCGTTCGCCCGGAGCGCCGCCGGGGGGGGCAGG
>JAEZBP010000896.1 GCA_023427125.1 Pseudomonadota bacterium
GGGGGCGGGGCGGGCCCCACGACCCGCTCCGGCCGGGGATCGGGGCGCCGCTCGACGACCGGCTGGACGACCGGCTCCACGATCGGCTCCGGCTCGGGGGCCGGCTCGGGCTCGGGCTCCGGCTCGATGATCTCCTCGATCGGCTCGGGCAGGGTCTCGATCACCGCGAGCTCGACCGGCTCGGGATCGCTGAGGAGCGCCGCCTCCGGAAGGAGCAAGAGCACGAACGCCGCCGCGATGTGTGCGCCCACGCTGAGCGCGATGGTCGCGCCGAGGCGCGCCGCCTCCTCCGGCCGCATGTCGAGGATCAGCAGGGCGAGGAAGGACCGCATCTCGCGCGCCGCTCAGTCCCCGCGCTGCTGGATGTCTTCCGGGTTCACGTTGATCGCGTAGCGCGTGATCCCCGCGGTGCGGAGCACGTCGACGACGCGGATGAACTGGCCGTGGCTGACCTCGCGATCGGCGGCGATGACCGCGCGCGGCTCGGCCTCGGCCTGCGCGAAGCGCCGCGCCTCCTGCCCGAGGGCCTCCCACGAGGTGGCCTCCGCGTCGAGGTAGAGCTGGCCCTCCCGATCGATCGAGATCGTCAGCTGGCGGGGCGGGCTCTCGTCGCCGCTCACCGCGTCCGGCAGATCCATCGGGATGCTCTTCGAGACGATGTAGCTCGCGGTGACCATCAGGATGATCAGCAACACGAGGACGATGTCGACCAGGGGCGTGACGTTGATCGCCGTGATCAGCTCGTCGTCGTCGCCACCATTGCTCGCGCCGCCGGCCATCTCAGCCCTCGTCGCCCTTGGCGTCGGCCTTCGCCTCGCCCTTCGCCCGGCTGCTCGCCGGCGCGACCGACTTCAGGTGCGCGAGCACCTCGCTGGCCAGCGCGCTGCCGCGGGAGATGCGCGCCTTGATCATGCGGACGAAGAGGTTGAAGAACGCGACCGCCGGGAGCGCGACGAGGAGGCCGATCGCGGTGGCCACGAGCGCCTCACCGACCTCCGCCATCAGCCCGGCCGAGACCGTGCCGCCGCTCTGATCGAGCTCGTGGAAGGCGCGGATGATGCCGATGACGGTGCCGAGCAGCCCGACGAAGGGGGCGTTGTTGCCGACGGTGCCGACGAACGCGAGGTTGCGCTCCATCGCCAGCCGGGCGAGCCCGGACTCGGCCGCCATCCGCTCGCCGGCCGCGTCCGCGCCGTCGCCGCTGGCGTCGAGCCCGGCGAGCGCGATGCGCGCCTCGAACGACTTCGACGCCTTGAGCCGGCGGCGCGCGCCCTCGACGTCACCGCCGCGCAGCTTCTTGATGAGCTCGTTGCGCAGCGAGACGAGGTCGTCGCGGGTCGCGATGAGGTAGTACGCGCGCTCGAGCACGATGGCGACCACGAAGATCGACAAGATCACGAGCAGCCACATGACCCACTCGGCGCCGAGCATCGCGAACGCGGTCAGTCGTTCCTGGATATCCATGTCCTGCCATCAGAGGCTTGGAAGCCCCGGGTTCCGTCGGGATCGTAGGTGGGATGCGCGGGGAGGGTCGCGCGGCTCGCGTCCCAACCGTCCGGAGCGACAATTGATTTCGTGGGAAAGCCGCCGCAGGGCTTGCCGCAGATCGTTCGCGGATGCAAGGGCCGCCGCTCAGGTAGGCGAGACCAGCTCCGCGAGGACGATCGTGGCGTAGGCCCCGCTCGGCAGGGTGAACAGGAGCCTCACCCCCTCGGGCTCCACCTCGAGCCGGGCGTCCGTCAGGCGCACCCGATAGGGGCGGCGGGTCCCCTCGCCGCTGGCGCGAAATCGCTCGAGATCGGCGGGCGAGAGCCTCCACCTGGCGAGGGCCGCCTCCTCCCGCGCGCGCGCCTCACCCTCGGGCCAGCGCATCTTCGCCCCGATCATCGGCCCGGTGGCGCTGATCTCGAAGCGCCCCGCCCGCTCGCGGTCGACCTCGAGCGCCTCGCTCACGAAGAGGCCGCCCGTCTCCTCTTTGCGCAGGAGGTCGCCCTCGATCGCGCCATCCATGGTCCCTTCGAGCACCCGCTCGGCGCAGAGCTCGTTGAAGATCGCCGCCTGCAGCGTCGAGACGAGGAGCTTCTTCTGGAATCGATCGCGAGGCGCTCTGCCGCCCTCGACGAGCCAGCGGTGCGCGGCCTCGAGGTTCGCGCCGTCCCGCCCGAAGCGCTGCTCGCCGTAGTACGCGGGAACGCCTCGCCGCGCGAGCGTCTCGAGCCTCGCCCGGGCGTCGCCGGCCGAGTCGCCGCTCGCGCCGCGGACGAAGAGATCGAAGCGGTTCGCGGCCAGGTGCCCGGTGCGGAGCTTGTTCCGATGGCGCGAGGCCTCGAGCACCTTCACGCCCTCGATGTCCGCGGCCTCGAGCCGCGCCGCGTCGCCGAAGAGAAAGCTCGCCCACTGCCGGGTGACCGCGTGCCGGTCCTTCATGCCCGCGAAGCCCGCCTCGCGCGGGTCGACGTCGAGCGCGCGGGCGATGCGGCGGACGGCCTCCTTCGTGTCGAGCCCGGTCTTCTCGAAGCGCACGAAGAGGTGGTCGCCGCTGCCCTCGGGCAGGTAGGCGGGGACCTCGTCGACACGGAAGTCCTCGGGCCGAGCCCGGACCGCGCCCTTCAGCGGGGGGTGACCGCCCGTGAGCGGAGGGAGGGCAGGTGAGGCAGGGGGCGCCGTGGCGTTCATGAGCGTTTCTCGTAGACCTGCGGCGGCCGCTCCGGTTAACTATTCGGTCGTGGGTCGCGAGCCTCGAGACCGGCTGCTGGCCGAGGTCCGCCGGCTCTTGGTGGCCGGAGTGACCGGGCAGGCGTTCCCCGGCGCGGCGGCCTGCGTGTCGTACCGCGACGCGCGCGGTCGTGAAGAAGTGGTGGTCGCTTGCGGCGGTACCTTGGCCAAGGGCGAGCCCGCCGTCCAGCCCCACACGCGCTACGATCTCGCGCGCCTCACCGAGTGCTTCGTCAGCCTCGCGGCCCTCCGCATGGCGGCGCGCGGGGCGATCGATCTCGACGCGCCGGCCGAGAGCGTGCTCGCGGATCTGCGCGGGGCCGGGCTCGGCGAGACGAGCCTGCGCGCGCTGCTCTGGCACCGCGGGGATCTCGCGCCGTGGGGTGGGCTCTACCTCGACGTGCCGCACGAGCTCGGCTCGATCGCGGCGCGGCGCTGGCTGATCGGCGAGGCCGCGAAGCGCAGGCGCGAGAGGCCCCGGACGCCCGTCGAGCACAGCGACCTCGGGTACATCGTCGTGGGCGAGGCCCTCGCTCGCGCGGCCGCCGCGACGCTCGACGGCGTGGTGGCGCGCGAGGTGCTGGTGCCG
>JAEZBP010000898.1 GCA_023427125.1 Pseudomonadota bacterium
GTGGGGGTGGGGGGGGGGGGGGGGGGCGTGGGCGGCCCTAACGGCGGCGGCTCGAGCGAGCCTCTACTGGATGCGACAGGTCGTGCGGCCGTTGACGATCTGCTCGGGCGGGTTCGACTCGCGCGCGCGCATCGGCTGGAGCAGCGGGGGATTGCGCTCGCGGCCCGCCACACCGAAGAACGGCGCATCGCCGCGCACCGGGCGGAAGTCGATCGCGACGTCGACCTGATGATCGCGCAGGCGCCACGTCATCGTGAACACCCGGCGCCCGCGCGAGGTCGAGGTGACCGTCCCCTGCTCGAGCAAGCGGAAGAGGCCCCACTCACCCTCCTGCTCGATGCGCTCGTGGATGCCGCCCTCGCCGCGGATCACGAGGCTCGCGCCCGCCACCGGATCCTCGCCGGGCCAGGTGTAGCGCTGCCAGCGCTCGGGGCCGTTGTGGTACTCGTAGCACTGCCCGCTCGCGCAGAACTCCTGCGTCGCGACCCGCACCGACGGGCGGATGCGGATGTCGTACTGCACCAGCGGCCCCTCCTCCGCGCCTGGCGGGAAGAAGGTCGAGGTGATGTCGTTCGCGCGCTCGAGGTACTGCAGGAGCTGCGTGCGGTAGGCGTTGCCGGCCTGCTGGCCGAGGTTCGTCGCGAAGGTGAAGGTGTCGCCCTCCCGCGGGATCCGCCGCGCGAGGACCTCGTCGTAGAAGGCCCACAGCGTGCCGGTCTCCGGCGTGTAGAACGCGCCGAAGTCGGCGAGCGGGATGTCGTGGCCGCTCGGGTTCAAGGGGTAGCCGTTCAAGATGTTGCGCGCGTAGGGCGTGTACACCTCGGTGCACCACGAGCGCCCCGCGCCGGTGGCCTGCTCGATCGCGTGGCTGTTGGTCGTGCCCTCGATCGGCGGCCACAGGAGCGCGAGCAGGCGCGGGCGCCAGCCGACCTCCTGGCTCTCGATCAAGGAGCGCGTGGTGGTGCGCGCGGCCTGGAGCGCCGTCTCGAGCGCCTCCTCCGTGCCTCGCGGCGTATCGAGGTGCGCCTGCAGCGCGTCGCGCACGCTGTCGAGCTGCTCCTCGTAGCTGCCGATCGGCAGCGCGGGAGGCGGCGGAGGCTGCTGTCCCTCGGCCGGCTCGGGCGGGGGCGGCGAAGCGCCGAAGCGCGTGAAGCCCTCGAAGCCGAGGTAGACGTGCTCGGGCGTGAGGACCTCGCGCTCGTCGTCCTCTCCGCCCTCGCCGGAGCTGCCCATCGCCGTCCGCAGGATGTTCGCGGCCGCGCGCCCGCCGCGCACCCGCTCCACGCGACGCCAGATGCGATCCCAGAACGTGCTCGTGGCCGCGTCCGCGCTCGCGCTCTCCTCTTCACCCTCGGGCATCGGGAGGGTCGTGTTGTAGAGCGTCTGCTGGAAGAGCAGCCGGTAAGGCTCGGGATCGCCGCGGGTCAGATCGCGCAGCCCCGCGAGCGTCGCCTCGTTGCCCTGCGGCGGGGTCACGTCGATGTTGCTCAGGAAGTCGCGCCACTCGACGACGTACGCGCGGAAGTACTGGTTGCGCAGGATCCGCAGATCCTCGGCCCGCTGCTCCTCGCTGCGCTGGCTCTCGGCGAGCTCCGCGCCGAGGACCCACGGCTCGCCGAAGAGGCGCGCGTCGCCCTCTCCGTAGAGCACGTCGCGCACCTCGCTCTCCCATGCCTGGCGGGTGAACGCGCCGCGCACGAAGGCCTCGCAGCGGTTGCGCTCGCAGTGCCCGCTGCCCTCGCTGCAGTCTTCGTCGTCGCGGCACTGCGTCGGCGTCAGCGCGCTCATCGGCTCCACCGTCCCGACGAGCTGCGCGAGCCGCTGATCGTAGCGACGCGGGACGTCCTGGATGAGCCGGTCGAGCGCCATGTCGCTGAGCGGCACCCGGGTGAGCGCAGCCCGCGAGCGGCGCACGCTCTCGTCGTCGCGCGGGAAGCGCATGGAGTCGTCGGCGGACGGCGGAGTCTCCGCGTTGTCCTCGCGGGCGAGCAGAGACGTGTAGAGATCGGCCTGGCTGCGCATCTCGGCGAGCGACTCGTCGTCGATCTCGTCTTCGCCGCCCATCCGCTCGGCCCAGCGCTCGGTGATGCGCTCGGCGATCCAGTCTCGGATCTCGCTCCGGCTGAGGGGTGGCTCGCTCGCGTCGCGCGGGCGCGAGACGAGCAGGTGTGCGCGGAGCCGATCGTAGTTCTCGCTGTGCTCGCGCCCGTTCGGCATCGAGTCGCGCAGCGTCTCGTAGCGGCGGCCGAACTCCTCGAGCGCGGCGCGATCGTCCTCGACGATCGGGCCCACCACCTGCTGCCGGAGGAGCCTCGTGTAGAGGCGGCTCGCCGGCTCGCGCACGTCCGCCTGATACATCCCCATCCGCATGAGGATGGGCGGCGCGCCCTCGTCGTGATCCTCGAGCTCCGCGACGCGGGCCCGCAGCGGCGCGAGATCCTGAGGCGTGAGCACCTCGTGCTCGGCGGCCGCCGCGGCGACGCGGGTGACGATCTCGTCGGTCTCGTCGAGGTAGGCGCGGTTCCGGCTCCACGCGAGCGCCGGCAGCACCGAGATGAGGAACGCCGTCGCGAAGATCACGCCGGCCGCGATGTACTGGTTGCGGCGCTGCCGCTTCTGCTCCGCCTCGCTCCGCACCGCGACCTCGCGGTCGGGGAAGACGACGTTCAAGAACACGTCGCGGAGGAAGTAGCTCTTCTGCTCGGTGACCGGCTCGCCGAGGTTCACCTCGCTGCGGATGCCGAAGGCCTCGGCCATCTTGTGCATCACGCGATCGATCGGCCGGCCCTCCTGGGTGCCGCTCGAGAAGTACACGCCGCGGAACATCGGCGTCTCGCCGAAGACGCTGCCCTCGAAGACGTGGCCGATCAGATCCGCGCAGCTCTTGCGGAGCGTCACGAGCTGCTGCGGGAAGCTGTGGATCAGCTCGCGAGCCTCGAGCTTGCGCTCCTCGCCCATCCGCTTGAGCGCTCGCTTCTCGACGATGCTCGTGAGCTCGTCGAAGCGCTCCTGGAAGTGGAGCGCAGCGTCCGCCGGCGGGGTCGTCAGCGGGACGGTGAAGCCCCACACCTGCCCTCGCTCCTGCTTCGACAGATCCGAGAAGGTCTCGACGAAGCCGGGGATCAGGTCGGCCTTGGTGAAGAGGACGTAGACCGGCACCGACATCTGCAGCCGGTTCTGCACCTCGTCGATCCGCTCGCGCATCCGCCGGCCGAGGGCGTTCACCTCCTCTTCGTGCGCGCCCCCGAGCTGATCGAGGCTCACCGCGGCGATGATCCCGTTCAGCGGCTTGCGCGGACGGAACTTCTTGATGAGGTCGAGGAACGACATCCACTCGTCGCGGTCCTCCTCCTCGGTCGTCCAGCGGCCCGCCGTGTCGAGCAGCACCGCCTCGTTGGTCAGCCACCAGTCGCAGTTGCGCGTACCGCCGATGCCACGGACGCCGCCACCCGACGTCGACATGTAGGGGAACTGCAGGCCGGAGTTGCGGAGCGCCGTCGACTTACCGCTGCCGGGCGGGCCGACGATCAGGTGCCAGGGCAGCGCGTAGAGCGCGTCCTCGCCGCCCTTCGCGAGCTTGCTGCTCTTGAGCGCGCCGATGGCCTTCTGGAACTCCTGCTGCATCTGCAGGATGTCGGCCTGCATGTCGGGGCGGGCGCTCCTCGCCTGCTCCGCCGCCTGCGCGGCCAGCGCCTTCTCGAGCTCCCGCGCCGCCCGCCGCGCCCGGAGCCGCCGGGTGACCGCGATCGCGATCAGCACCACGGCGACGATCAGCGTGAACGCCACCGGCACCAAGAAGTAGTCCGCAGACTCCGGCAGGAGCAGGAACCACGTCACCCAGGCGGCGAGCACTACGATGAAGGAAACGATGTACTTGAGCATGATTTTCCCGACCCAGTCTCTTGGACCGCGTGCGGTCCCCGCCCCGACTACTCCGCCGGCTCTGCCGACGCCGCCGGCGTGCTGTTCGTCGTCTGCTGGATGTGCTCGACCAAGTCGTCCGCCTGGCTGCCCACGCTGGCCCACAGACCGACGTAGATCCCGGCCGAGACCAACACCGCGGCCAGGCTGATCCACACGAGCGGCATGTGGCTGCGTGCGCCGCCGAGGTTCTCCTGCGGGCGGGCGGCGTGCGGCGCGAGCGCGGTCTCGCCGATCACGCCGGCGCGCGTGAGCAGCGCCCCCACGTCCTCGACGATCGAGGCGAGCTCGATCTCGCCGCCGCGGACGCGGTACTGCCCCTGGAAGCCGAAGAGCAGGCAGAGGTAGTAGACCTTCAGCACTTCCATCCGCGACGGATCGTGCCTGAGGTTCTGCAGGTTGTTGAAGAAACCTTCACCCGCCACGTTCGTGTTGAAGAGCTGGAGCTGGAGACTGCGCGGGAGCCAGTAGTCCCGGAGCTCCCCGCCCTTGCTCATCACGAGCTCGTCGGTGAGGCCGACGAGCGCGTAGCCGATGTCCTGGATGTCCTGCTGCGAGAAGCCGAGCTCGCCCGCGCGACGCATCGCGCGATCGATGAACGACCTCATCCGCTGGTAGAGCATCTCCGGCATCGGCTGCGCCCGATCGTCCGCACGACGGATCTGCGCGAGCGCGTTGAAGACTTCCTTGGTGACTTCGTTCACCCGATCCATGAATCAGCCTTTCTCACTCACGCCTGCGACTCTCAAGCCTTGCGAGGGATACCGAGGAGCTCGACCTTCGTCTGCCCGGGCTCGAAGGGGCGCGGCAGATACACGGCGATCTGCCGGTCGGTCACGATGTTGCGCCAGTAGTTGTTGTCGATCGCGATCGCGAAGTACACGACGCCCGCCTTGATGGGGATCTCCGGCGGCGGCCGGAACGTGACCTCGACCGGAGCGCCCGGCGTCGCGGCGCTCAGGATGCTGTTGATGTCGCCCCACGAGGCCATCTTGCTGAGCCGCGGGAGCGTCGTCGCGGCCTGCTGCTCGGCGACGCCCGAGCGGATGCCGATGAAGTACTTGCTGCACCCCATCAGACGATCGTCCGTCATCTGGCCGAGGTGCATACCGTCCTCGCGGCCGTCGAGCATCATCGAGACGTAGTGCTCCTTGACGGTGGCCTGGAGCAGCTCGGTGATGCGCGCGAACAGGGGCTCGAACGTGGAGCGCAGGTCGTTGTAGTTGAACTTCGGCAGATCGATGGGATCGAAGTCCGCGCTGAACGTCGCGAGCTGCCCGCCGAGCGTGACGAGCCACATGTAGGCGGTGCGGGGCGGCACCTGCGGCATGTCCACGAGGTGGTTCATGATCGGCAGGTAGCTGTTGATCGCGTTGAGGAGGAGGAAGCGGGTGACGTCGCCCGCGTTGTACTCGACCGTCGCGTCGCCACGCTCGCGCGCGGACTCGGCGAGCGCCCGGCGCCGCGTCGACATGAGCCGCAGGAGGCGCCGCATGCCGGCGAGGATGAACGGCGAGGCCTCGATCCGCAGGATCGGCGGGACGTAGGGGTCGTTCAGCGCGAGGTTGCCGGAAGCGTCCCGCGTGACCTCCGCGATCTTCATCGACTCGAAGTCGTCCTTCGGCTCCGAGCCGAAGAGGATCTGCAGGTTCCGCTGCGCGAAGCTGACCTCGAGGTTGTGCCCGTCGCCGGTCAGGTCGGAGACGTTCTTGCTCGAGATCACGAAGCGCGCGCGGCTGCCCGGCGCGTCCGCGTAGTTCGCGACGCCGTCGCGCTCGCGGGGCACGCCCACGTAGACCTCGAGCACCTGCTGCGTGTGCGGGAAGTGCCCCTCGACCGGGCGCGACGGAGGCAGCTCCGAGTCGCCGGCCCCGCAGTCGATCACGAGGCCGTCCGGGAGCACCGCCGTCAGCTCCGAGAGCCGCACCTGCCCGCTCTCGAGCGCGCGCCGATCGATCTCGATGTTGACCACGCCCCAGTTGAGCGGCTCGAGCGAGTCGAGCCGGCCCCCGACGAGGCGCTCGTGATAGAGGTCGAGCTGCTGGAGGTGCTGGGGGCTCATCAGGAGCCCTTCGGACCACACTACTCTCAGGGGAGCTTTCATCATCGTCGGTCGCCCTCGGAGGGATGTTCGGGTCGGGTCGCGATCAGGGCGTCGGGATCGAGGGAGCGCTCGGGATGTCGGTGCTCGGCATGTCGGTGCTCGGCAGGTTGCTCGTCGCGTCCTCGACACCCGGGGTCTCGGGAGCCTCGGGCGCCTCGACCCCGTCGGCGGCTTCCCGCGCCGCCTGCTCCGCCAAGCACATCACGTCGGTGTCGGCGCAAGGCGGCGGAGGATACTCGAGACGGATCGCCCCTTCGATCTGATAGTCATCGAGCTCGAAGGCGAGCGAGACGGCCGGCGGCTCCGAGGGCGCCGCCTCGGGGTTCTCCTGCAGCGCCGCGCACTGCGCCTCGGCGGCGGGCGGCGGCAGCTCGAGGATGGTGCGCCACGAGACACCGGTCGGCCTGCGCACGATCGCGACCCCGACGATGTAGTTGGCGTCGGGGTTGCGCTCGAACTGCCGGCTGATGCGGCTGTCGGGGTAGATCCAGACCTCGTCCTTGCCGAGGAACTCGTCGCCGAGCGTCTCCTCGTCGTTCTCCCAGATCTCCTCGAACGTGGCCGTCTCCATCGCGCCGATGTTCGCGAGCTGGTAGATGCGGACCTTGGTCGGCAGCGGCCGGCCTTCCTCATCGGGGTTGAGCCGATCGGTGGCCGCGATCCGGAGGTTTGCGTTCTCCTGCGGGTTGCACGAGGGCCGAGCGTTGTTGGCGCACGCGCTGACGAGCGCCGGCGCGGCGAGGAGGACGAGGGAGGTGATCGTGCGGTGCATCGAGTTGCGCCTCTCGAGTCGGAGGCGCGACGACGCCCCCAGGGTCCGCGTAGCGCGGACGATCCATTTCGCGCCGAAGCGTGCCCGATGAGGGCTCTCGTATGCAACAGAGTGACGAAGCCCGCAGGCCGAAAAAATCGGCCGTGCCGCCGACCGCCCGCCAGGGTCCGAGCGCCGCCGAAAAAAAACTGCGCTGGGGGGCTTCTCAGGCGGGGCGAGATGGTTAGACTGGCCGGGCCTCAGAGAGGGGCACCGGGGAGCACGGGGCTCCCCGACAACGATACGGAGAGATCACCATGGCTCACAATGCATACGCCGCGCTCACCTACAACGGCAGCGCGCTCGCCGGCGATGTAACGATCACCACCATCGGCGGAGTGGATGTTTCCGCGGATCATATGGAGCTCTACCAGGTGAAGTGGGGCTGCCGGGTCGGCACCGAGGGACAGAGCCACCGGGCGTCCTCGCACCGCCGCATCCAGCCGATCCAGATCATGAAGCGCATCGACGGCACCACGCCGGAGCTCTACCAGGCGCTCACGCAGAACCAGACGATCGCCGGCGACATCAAGATCTTCGACACGAACCCGGAGGACGGGGCGACCCGTCACCGCTTCACGATCACGATCTCGGGCGCGCGCATCCTCGCCATCGAGAGCTGCAGCCCGGACGCGTTCGACGCGGACGTCTCCAACCGCCCCCCCTACGAGGTGGTCGAGCTCGTCCCGCACACCATCACCTACACCGACGTGGTGAACTCGAAGGAGTACACGGACGAGTGGAGCACGGCGCTCTGATCAGCTCCTGCTGACACTTCTGGTGTGATGATGGCCGGGAGAGTACGCTGAGGCAGCGATGAGCAGCCGAGGCCTACTCTCCCGGCTTGCTTCTGGGTCCCGACGACCCGACGTGGTCTCGTCGGTCGTGGACCATCTGCGGGTGATGCTGAACACCCGCCAGGGCGAGTCGGCGACCGTACCTGACTTTGGGCTGGTGGACTTCTCCGACGTCTGCCACCAGATGCCCGAAGCCATCGGCGCCATTCAGCAGTCGATCCGCGCGACGATCCTCAAGTACGAGCCTCGCCTCAAGAACGTGAGCGTGCGCTTCGTGCCGTCGGAGGATCCGCTCACGGTGCGCTTCGAGGTGGTCGCTCGCCTCGCCGACGCGCGCCGCAGCGTCGTCCGCCTGCGCACCGCGCTGTCCGCCGGCGGCCACGTCTCGGTCGATTAGCCGCTCCTGCACGCGCGTTCGATCTCGACTCCGCTCGGTGCCTCGGGCTACGCTCGCACCGCCGAAGGGGTCAGCGCGCTTGTTCACAAAGTACTATCAGAGCGAGCTCAGCTACCTGCGCGAGCTCGGTCGCGAGTTCGCGGAGGCGAATCCGTCGCTGGCCGGGCTCTTCTCCGAGCAAGGTGGCGATCCGGACGTCGACCGCTTGCTCGAGGGCTTCGCGTTCCTCACCGCGCGCATCCGCGAGCGCATGGAGGACGCGGTCCCCGAGGTCGTCGACGCGCTCGCGGAGATGATCGTCCCCCAGTACACGCGGACGCTGCCGGCGTGCTCGGTCGTCGAGTTCACGCCGCAGCAGACCGCGCTGCGAGGGCGACACCGGCTGCCCGCGGGGACGGAGGTCGGCGCGCGGCCGATCGAGGGGACGACGTGCTTGTTCCGCACGACGGTCCACCTGGATCTGCTCCCGCTGACGCTCACCGACTTCGCGTTCGATCACGCGGTCGAGGCACACCCCGAGCTGCGGCTCGGCTTTCGTGCGGGGCAAGCCGCCGACGCGCTCCTCGCCGAGACCCCCGCGCTGCGCCTCTTCCTCCACGGCCCGCTCGGCCTCACGACGACGACCTACCTGTGGCTCCTGCGGCACCTCGAGGACGTCACGTACAAGAGCTCCGGTGGCTACACGCACTCGCTCGGCAAGCGCGCGGTGCACCCGGTCGGCGTCTCGCCGGAGCAGCCGATGCTCCCCTGGCCCGAGCTCGCGCCGGACGGCCTGCGCGTGATGCAGGAGTACTTCACGCTCACGCAGAAGCTGCTCTTCGTCGACGTGAAGGGGCTCGAGACGATCCCGGCGGAGCACGCGACCGATCAGTTCGTCCTGACGTTCCGCTTCAACCGGCCGCCCAAGCTCCCCGAGCGCCTCGACAAGGAGAACTTTCGGCTGCACTGCGTGCCGGTCGTCAACCTCTTCGACACGACCGCGGACCCGATCGCGCGCGACGTGCGCCAGCACGAGTACCTCCTGCGTGCGAGCGGCGTGAACCCGCTCCACATGGAGGTCTACGAGACGAAGGGCGTCACGGGCCTGCTCGCGAACCGGCGTGGCCGTCGCTCCTACACGCCGTTCTACTCGTTCTCGCACGTGCTCAAGCCCAAGGGCGAGCAGGCGTTCTTCCTCACGCGCCGCGCGCGCTCGCCGATCGACGACGGCCTCGACACCTACCTCACCGTGCTCACGCCGGCCGACGTCGAGCCCGACTTCGATGAAGAGACGCTGAGCATCGATCTCGTCGCCACCAATCGCTCGCTCCCCTCGGAGCTGCGCGCCGGCGACATCTCGGTCCCCACGCCGCGCTCGCCGACGATCGCGCGCTTCAAGAACCTCACGCACGTCACGCGGCCGGTCCGCCCGCCGGTCGGCTCGGAGCTGCACTGGCGCCTCGTCGCGCACCTCGCGCTGAACGTACGGACGCTCGCCAACCCCGAGTCGCTCCGATCACTCCTCGCGCTCTACAACTTCCACGAGGACGCCGACCAGCAGCTCGGCCGGCAGAACCGCTTGCGCGTCGAGTCGATCCGAGCGGTCGACGTGCGCGCGGCGCGCCGGCTGATCGAGCGCGTGCCGGTGCGCGGGCAGCACACCACGGTCGAGGTCGAGCAGGCCGCGTTCGCCTCCGAGGGCGACGTGTTCGCGTTCGGGTGCGCGCTCGACTGGCTCTTCGCGACCGAGACGCCGCTGAACTCCTTCCATCAGCTCTCGATGAAGCTCCACCCCTCAGGCGCTCAGATCGCCTGGCCCCCGCGGACCGGCACGCACTCGATCTTCTGAATCCCGGCGAGCACCAGCTGGCTCCTTCACAAGTGGCTTCACACGTGGGTTCTCAAGGCGCATCTCCGATCGACGACGATCGTCCGAAGGGCGAGGAGAGCGATCCGCTCGCGAGGATGCGCGAGTATGCGAAGCCCGTCCTCAAGGCCGCCCCCCACTCCACATTCTTCCACGTCGTCGCGCTGCTCGAGCGCCTCACCAGGGAGGCCAAGCGCGTCGGCGGCGAGGGGCCCGCGTCGGCGGAGCGGATCCGCTTCCGCCACGACTACGATCTCGGCTTCAGCGCCGGCGACATCGCGCGCGTCGAGGTGCAGCCGCTGCCGCGCGGGCCCGAGCGCTCGCACGAGGAGGTCAAGCCCGTCTTCGTGGTGACGACGACCTTCCTCGGGCTGACCGGCACCATCTCCCCGCTGCCGCTCTACATCGCCGAGGAGGTCCTCCACGAGGACGAGCAGAACCCCGTCCGTCGCGACTTCCTCGACATCTTCCACCACCGGCTGATCTCGCTCCTCTACCGCAGCGTCTCGAAGTACATGCCGGCGCGCGAGCACCTCTCGCATCGGCCCGACGCGTGGATGAAGCGCGCGCTCTTCCTCACCGGCCTCGATCCGGACATCCAGACGCGCGCGATGAAGGTGCACCCCTCGGTGCTCGTGCGCTGCGCTCCGCTCCTGGCAGGGAGGGGCCGAGGGCCGCGGGTGCTCGCGCTCGCGGTGCGCGAGGCGCTCGGCGACACGCTCGAGCCCGACGGCAAGGTCGACGTGAAGCAGTTCGCCGGCGGCTGGATCGAGGTGGACGATCAGCAGCGGATGGCGCTCGGCCTCGGCAACAACGAGCTCGGCGTCGAGGCGATCCTCG
Organism: Pseudomonadota bacterium; assembly: GCA_023427125.1. Classification (GTDB taxonomy): domain Bacteria; phylum Myxococcota_A; class Polyangia; order Polyangiales; family Sandaracinaceae; genus JAEZBP01. Next base: position 10,717 of record JAEZBP010000898.1, read on the forward strand.
GCAGCCGCGCGTACGACCAGAGCGGCCGCTTCGCGGTGCAGATCGGGCCGCTCCACAAGCACAACTACCGGCGCTTCCTCCGCGACGGAGACCTGCTCCCGCTCGTGAAGGACGTCGTCGAGCTCTGCGTCCGCGAGCCGCTCGACTTCGACGTCGAGCTCTTGCTCGCGCCCGACGCGGTCCCGTCCTTCGTGCTCTCCGGCAAGCCCAACGCGTCCTCGCAGCTCGGGCGCGACACGCGGCTGCGCGGGGCCGACTCGGTCGCGGAGACGATGACGATCTCCGACGTCGGGAACATGGAGTTCGAGCGGGACGGCGAAGGCGCAGCCGCCGCGCGAGAATAGGGTTCCATTCGGGACCCTCGTGCACGTATTCTTGGCGCCCCGTTTCGCCAGCCAGCGTTCCAAAGGGAGGAAGAGCCTGTGTCCGTACAGCCGAAGACCCTCGTCAACCGCATGACGCCGACCGCTCGGGAGATGCTCAACGCCGCCATCGGAAAGGCCGCGAGCGCCCAGCACTACGAGGTGACGATCGAGCACCTGCTCCGCGCCATGCTCGAGCCCGAGGACGGCGACATCGCCGCCATCTACCAGCACTTCGGCCGCAACCGGAACCCGCTGAAGAACCGGATCGAGAAGATCCTGAACCACATGAAGACCGGCAACACGAGCCGCCCGGTCTTCAGCGGCAGCCTCTGGAAGTGGGTGCAGGACAGCTGGATGTACGGCTCGCTCGAGTTCGGCGCGACGAAGATCCGGAGCGGGCACCTCTTCTACACGCTGGTCGTGTTCCCCGGGAAGTACATCGGCGAGACGGTCCCGGAGCTCGAGGACATCTTCACGAAGGAAGAGCTCGACAAGGATCTGAACGAGGCGCTGATCGTCACGCGCGAGGAGATGGAGGCGGCGCCGGCGCCGAGCGGCGCGGGTGTCCGCTCGGGCGAAGAGGCGGCGGCGGGTCGGCCGGGCGCGGACGGCGCGCTCGCGCGCTTCTGCACGAACTACACGGCGGAGGTGCGGGCGGGCCGCATCGATCCGATCTTCGGCCGCCACCGCGAGGTGCGCCAGGCGATCGACATCCTCAGCCGCCGCCGCAAGAACAACCCGATCATCGTCGGCGAGCCCGGCGTCGGGAAGACCGCCCTCGTCGAGGGCCTCGCACACGCGATCGTCTCGGGCGACGTGCCGAAGCACCTCGCGAACTGCGACATCATGGGCCTCGACCTCGGCCTCCTGCAGGCCGGCGCCAGCGTCAAGGGCGAGTTCGAGAACCGCCTCCGCGCGGTCATCGACGAGGTCAAGAGCTCCGCCAAGCCCATCATCCTCTTCATCGACGAGGCGCACACGCTGATCGGCGCCGGCGCGCAGAAGGGCGGGAGCGACGCCTCGAACCTGCTCAAGCCCGCCCTCGCGCGCGGCGAGCTGCGCACGGTCGCGGCCACGACGTGGGCCGAGTACAAGAAGTACTTCGAGAAGGACGCCGCGCTCGAGCGCCGCTTCCAGCCGGTCAAGGTCGACGAGCCCGACGAGGCCACCGCGATCGTGATGCTCCGCGGCCTCCGCGATCTCTACGAGAAGGCGCACGGCGTTCGGATCAAGGACGAGGCGATCGTCGCGGCGGTCGAGCTCTCGAACCGCTACATCGCGGGCCGCCTCCTGCCGGACAAGGCCGTCGATCTCCTCGACACCAGCGCGGCGCGCGTGCGCGTCGAGCGCGGGACCAAGCCGGAGGAGCTGGTCGAGCTCGAGTCGCAGATCGCGGCGATGGAGCGCGCGGTCACCGCGATCAAGCGCGACGTCGAGGCGGGCGACGAGGAGCGCCGCGAGGAGCTGCTCGAGACGATCGCGAAGCTCGAGACCGTCAACAAGGCGCGCGAGGAGCTGCACGCGCGCTGGTCCAAGGAGCTCGAGCTGGTCGAGGCCGAGATCAAGGCGCGCGAGGAGGCCGAGGCGGCGGCGGCGCAGGCGGCTGCCGGCCTCGTCGATCAGGTCGATCGCCTTGTCGG
>JAEZBP010000996.1 GCA_023427125.1 Pseudomonadota bacterium
GAGCCACGGCCCGGAGGCGGCCCGCGCCTACCGCCGCTACCTGCGCCTCGCGCCGAACGCGCCCGACGCCGCTGCGGTGCGCGAGCGCCTCGACCGTCTCTGAGCTGCGCTGTGGGCTGGCACCCGCTCTCGCGCGGGCTACTTCAGGCCGTTCCGCCGCAGGAGCGAGAAGAGGTACGAGCGATCGAGGCCGGTGTCGCGGGCGGCCTGCGAGACGTTGCCGCCGGCTCGCTCGAGCATGTGTTGGAGGTACGCGCGCTCGAAGTGCGCCAGCGCCTCCTTGCGCGCCTGCTTGTATGAGAGCCCGAGCGTGCGCACGTCCAAACCGCTCGATGGCGTCGCCCTTCCGCCGCCGAGCTCGTCGACCGGCGGCGGGCTCCCGAGCGCGAGCGTCGCGTCGACGAGGTTGCGCAGCTCCCGCACGTTCCCGGGCCAGCGGTGGCGCTCGAGCTCGCTCAGCTCGGCCGGGGAGAAGAGCTCGCCCACCGCGCCGCTGAACCCGCGATCGGCGAGGAAGTGCGAGACGAGCAGCGGCACGTCGCCGGTCCGCTCGCGCAGCGGCGGCAGCTCGAGGCGCAGCACCGCGAGCCGATAGTAGAGGTCGAGCCGGAAGTCGCCGGCGTTCACCTCGCCGCGAAGATCGCGGTTGGGCGCGGCGACGACGCGCACGTCGACCGGCACCTCGGTCTGCCCGCCCACGCGCCGGAAGCTCTTGCGCTCGAGCGCGCCGAGCAAGGTCGGCTGCAGCTCCTTGGGCAGCTCACCGATCTCGTCGAGGAAGAGCGTCCCCTCGTGCGCGAGCTCGAGCGCGCCGAGGCGCTGGCGATCGGCGCCGGTGAACGCGCCCCTCTCGTGGCCGAAGAGCTCGCTCGCGACGAGCGTCGGCGCGAGCGCGCCGCAGTCGACGGTGATGAAGGGCTGCTCCGCGCGCCGCGACTGATCGTGGACCGCGCGCGCCACGAGCTCCTTGCCCGTCCCGGACTCGCCCACCAGCAGCACCGCGGCGTCGCTCCGCGCGGCCCGCTTCACCCATGCCATCGCGCGGCGCATCACCGGGCTCGCGCCGACCAGCGGCCCGAGCCGGTCGTCGTCGTGCACGTCCACGTCGACGCGCGCTCCGTCCCGCACGACGATGCGCGCACGGCCGAGCACGAGCGTGGTCTCGGGCGGGACGATCGCGCGACCCAGGCGCGCGGCCCCGACGTAGGTGCCATTGGTCGAGCCCTGATCGATGGCCTCGATGCCGTGCTCGGTGCGGCGCAGCTCGAGGTGGTAGCGGCTCACCGTCTCGTCCGAGACGACCAGGTCGTTGCCCTGAGCGCTGCCGATCGTGAGGATCTCGTGCTCACCCCAGACCGATCGTCCAGCGTCGCTGCCTTCGATCACGTCGACTCGCAGGGTGCGCACGGCCGCCGCTGCGCTCGCGCCACCCCACTGCTGTGTGCGCTTTTGGTTCGTCACTGGAAACCCAGACTATCCGATTCGCCCGCGCGCCCGCGCCCTGAAGTTCGGTCGTGGGGTCCGGCCCTACACCTGTCGCCCGCGCGGCCATGACCGAGCCCGAGAACGCAATGCGCTGGGAGCGGAACGACGGTTGCTGTGCGCGGGGGACGTGCGAGCCGACGACATCGACCTCATGGAGCTCGACCCGCTCATCGGGCGCGATCTCGATGAGCGGTGGATCGTGCTCGAGGCGATCGCGCGCGGCGGGATGGGCACCGTCTATCGCGGCGTGCACATCGAGCTCGGCCGCGAGGCCGCCATCAAGGTCCTCTCGCCGGCCTACGCGCGGAGCGACGAGGCGGTGCTCCGCTTCCTCCGCGAGGCGCGCACCACCGCGCGCATCGATCATCCGAACATCGTCGCGATCCTGGACCTGGGCCGGCTCGACGGCGAGGCGCCCTACCTCGTCATGGAGCTGCTCGAAGGTGAGGACCTCGCGGATCTGATCGCGCGCGAGGCGCCGGTCTCGCTCGGGCGCACGCTCGAGCTGCTCGCTCCGATCGCCCGCGCGCTCGACGCCGTCCACGCCGCGGGGCTGCTCCACCGCGACGTCAAGCCGGCCAACATCTTCCTCGCGCAGCGGCCCGACGGCTCGGTCTCGCCCACGCTGATCGACTTCGGGCTGGCCGCGCTGCGCCAGGAGACGGATGAGGATCGGCTCACCCGCGACGGCATCGTGGTGGGTACACCGCACTACGTCTCGCCGGAGGCCGCCGAGGGCGATCCCATCGACGTGCGTGCCGACGTGTACTCGCTCGGGCTCGTCGCGTACGAGCTGCTCACCGGTGTCCTGCCGATCGACGGCGCGGAGGCCGGCGCGCTGCTCGTTCAGAAGGTGCGCAGGCCGGCGCCGACGATGAGCCACCGCACCGGCGCGTCGTATCCGCCCGCGCTCGAGCAGCTCATCGCGCGGACGCTGAGCCGCACGCCGGCGAAGCGGCCCGCCAGCGCGGGTGCGTTCATCGAGGCGCTGGAGGCGCTCGCTGGCGAGGACGGTGCGAGCCCGGTGAGCGCGCCGCGCGTCGAGGCCGCACCGCAGTCCGTCGACC
>JAEZBP010001000.1 GCA_023427125.1 Pseudomonadota bacterium
GGGCGGCGCCGGCGCGGGCGGCGCGGGCTCTGCGCCGCTCTCCGCGCTCGGCCCGGGCGCCGGACGGGGCGGCGGACGCTGCGCCGGCTCCGAGCTGCCGCATCCGAGCGAAGCGAGCGCGAGGACCGCGAGGAGGCGTGCCATGCGCCCAGCATAGCGGCGCCGGCGGCTCGTGAGCGCTCGCAGGTCCCCCCGGGGTAGCCCGCCGGAGAGCTGGGCTCAGCGCGGGGATCTCAGCTGCTGAGGACGCTCCCCACGCGACGCGCGGATCACGCCGCGCTCCGTGTAGATGGCGCTCACGAGGCGCGCGGGGGTCACGTCGAAGGCCGGATGCCGGCAGCCGATGCCGTCGGCCACCAGCGTGGTCGCGCCGACCTTCGCCACCTCGTCGCGCGAGCGCTCCTCGATCGGGATCTCGGCGCCCGACGGGCAGCGCAGATCGACGGTGCTCCAAGGCGCGGCGACCGTGAACGGCACCTCGTGGGCCTCGGCGAGGACGGCGTGGGTGTAGGTGCCGATCTTGTTCGCGACGTCGGCGTTGGCGGCGATGCGATCGCTGCCCACGACCACGAAGTCGATCGCGCCCTTCTGGAAGAAGTGCCCCGACATCGAGTCGGTGATCACCTCGACGTCGATGCCGTCCTGCGCGAGCTCCCACGAGGTGAGCCGCGCGCCCTGCAGGTAGGGCCGCGTCTCGCTCGCGAGCACCCGCACGCCCTTGCCCGCGGCGTGTGCCGCGCGGATCACGCCGAGCGCGGTGCCGTACCCTCCGGTCGCGAGCGCGCCCGCGTTGCAGTGCGTGAGGATCGTCGCGCCTCGGGGCACGTCCTCGGCGCCGAGCGCGCCCATCGCGCGGCACGCGGCCACGTCCTCCTCGTGGATCGCCTCCGCCTCCCGCTGCATCGCCCGCGCGCGCTCCTCCGGATCGAGCGCCGCCACCTCCGCGGCGCGCCGACTCATCCGCGCGATGGCCCAAGCGAGGTTGACAGCGGTCGGCCTCGTCTCGTTCAAGATCCGCCCGGCGACGCCGTTGGCCACCAGGAAGCTCGCCGCCTCCCCGCGCTCGCTCCGCGCCAACAGCGCGAGCGCGTAGGCCGCGCTGATCCCGATCGCCGGCGCTCCCCGCACCACCATGTCGCGGATGGCGCCCCCCACCTCGTCGGGCTTCGAGTAGCGGTGATAGACCACCTCGCCCGGTAGCCTGCGCTGATCGAGCATCACCACCTGCCCGGTCTCGGGCTCGTACTCGACCGCGAAGAACGCTTGTTGCTCACCGCTCAGCGGTACGCGCGACAGCTCGGGACGCTCCATCGGCCACAGCCTACCGCGATCGCCGCCGCACGCAGCTTGCTCGACGTCACCTCCCCGCCGCTTCGCGCACGGTGGGCGATCCCTCTCACGTTAGATGCAGTCAGAGGCAGAGGAGGCCCGAGCACCCGCCGCCGAGAAACGGAGGCAGGCATACACATGGCCCTGCCGGTGCACACTCGGGCTCCGTCTGGCACATGCACCGGCCACCAACGCAGCTGTCCGCCACGTCCGACTCGCATGCGCGCCCACAGCCACCGCAGTTGTCGACGTTGGTCTGCGTATTGGTGCAGAGGCCGCTGCAGCACTGCTCGCTGCCGCCGCACACGCGCCCGCACGCTCCGCAGTGGCCGACGTTGGTGTTGATGTCGACGCACTCGCCGCCGCAGCAGCGCTGGCCCGCCCCGCACGGTGCTCCCGCGCCGCAGCGGCACGCGCCGGCTGTGCACGTCTCGCCGATGCCGCACGGCGAGGGGCACGGCACGTCGGTCGTGCAGGTGCCGCTCAGGCAGACCTGGCCACCGGTGCAAGTGGTGCCGCACGCACCGCAGTTCGTGGTGCTGCTCGTGATGTCAACGCACGCGCCGCCGCAGCAGGCTTGACCCGCGCCGCACGCCGGTCCCCCGCCGCACATGCACGCGCTCCCGACGCAGGTCTCCCCCGCGCCGCAGGCGGGATCGCAGGGCTGCGCCACGCAGACGCCGTCCTCGCAGAGCTGTCCTGGGCTGCAGTGCACGCCGCAGCCGCCGCAGGCCATCGGATCGGTGAGGAAGTCGGCGCAGCGGCCCTCGCAACACGCCGAGGTCCCCGTGCAAGCTTCCCCGCCACCGCACTTGCACTCGCCCGTCGCGCACACGTTGCCGAACGGAGCGCAGACCATCCCGCACCCGCCGCAGTCGCTCAGCGAGCTGCCGGTGTTGACGCACGCGCCATCGCAGCAGGTCCGGCCGCCCTCGCAGGGATCGTCCGGCGAGCAGCCCGCGACGCACGCGCCGCCGCGGCAGATCGTCCCCGTCGGGCACGTCGCGGGGCATCCGCCCGCGTCGGGCCGGGGCGGCGTGTAGGCGTCCATCCGGTCGGTGCCGCCGTCCGGGCGGACCGTGCCGCCGTCTTGAAGGCCGCCCTGAGCGCAGCCGGCGGCGAGCAGCGCGAGGAAGGAGAGAAAAGCTACGAAGCGACGCATGGAGCTCCCCGAGGAGGCGATGGCGGGACGAAGTGCGCGGACATCGTACAGGTGCACGGCTGGGCCTCGCAAATCCGGGGTGCGCTGCCTCACGAGGTGACCCTTCTTGATGGCGGTCGCCGAGAGCGGCTAGAGTGCATCCTGTCGAGCCACATGTTTCCGGTGTCAGCCGACGCGCTCGCCTGGCTCATCCAGGAGCTCTCCCTCCCGTCGATCGAGGACGACGAGGACGGCGGGCTTCGCTCGCTCGACGGAACCCTCCCCGAGGGGGCGAGCGAGCTGAGCCGGGCCGCCGCGCACCTGGCGGGGTTGCCCGCCGACGATCCTGCGGTGAGCGCGCTGATCGATCGGGCGCGCGGTGGGGAGAGGAGCGTGCTCGAGGTCGGCGCCGGGCGGCTCTTGGCCTTCTGCGTGGCGCCGGGGCGCGCGCGCGTGGTCTTTGCGCGGCGCTCGCCGGACGACTCGACCGCCGAGCGGGCGGCCGGGGTCACGCACGAGGTCGCGAACGCGCTGACGGCGAT
>JAEZBP010001037.1 GCA_023427125.1 Pseudomonadota bacterium
AGCTGGTGCGGCGGCCCGACGCGCGCCGGGAGGGCAGCGGCCGCTACATCGGCGGCACGAGCTGGCAGCGCGTGCGCGCCCCGCGCGAGGCGGTGTGGCGCGTCATCAACGACGTGAGGCTCTACCCTCGCCTCATCCCCAGCGTCGATCGCGCCGAGGTCGTCGAGGAGCGCGAAGGGCAGCGCATCGTCCTGCTCCGCCACAGCTACTCGTTCGTCAGCGTCTCCTACTTCGCGCGGGTCGAGGCCGACGCCGGCGCGCACACCCTCACCTTCGAGCTCGATCGCACGCGGCCGCACGACATCTCGGACGGGCGCGGCTTCATCACGCTCGATCGCTACGGCGACGACGAGACCATCGTCACGTGGGGGGTGATGGCCGACGTGGGCAGCGGCATCCTCACCGGCGTCTTCGCGCCGGTGATCCACGACTGGATCCTGAAGGTCCCGTGGTGCGTGCGCGGAAGGATGGAGCCCGGCCAGGGCTCGTGCTGATCCCGGGGGTTGAAAAGCCGCGCGAAGTGGAGGAAGAGACCCCCATGGCTCACGTCCCCACGCCCTTCAACGAGCCCGTGCGCGATCACGCGCCCGGGTCGCGCGAGCGAGAGGCGCTCGCCGCCGAGCTGCATCGCACCGCGAGCGTCGAAGTCGAGATCCCGGTGGTGGCCGCCGGCGAGGCGATCCGCACGGGCGACACCGTCAAGGTCGTCATGCCGCACGCCCACCGGCACGTCCTCGCGACGGCCCACATGGCGCGGCGCGAGCACACCGAGAAGGCGATCGCCGGCGCGATGTCCGTCGCGACCGAGTGGGCCCGCACGCCCTTCGAGGATCGCGCGGCCATCTTCCTGCGCGCCGCCGAGCTCCTGTGCGGCACGTGGCGCGATCGCGTCAACGCGGCGTGCATGCTCGGGCAGAGCAAGACCGTGCACCAGTCGGAGATCGACGCGATCTGCGAGCTCGCGGACTTCTGGCGCTTCAACGTCCACTTCCTCGAGAAGATCGTCGCCGAGCAGCCGATCTCGCCGAAGGGCCAGTGGAATCGAACCGATCACCGCCCGCTCGAGGGCTTCGTCTTCGCGGTGACGCCCTTCAACTTCCTCTCGATCGGCGGGAACCTGCCGACCGCGCCGGTCCTCGCAGGCAACGTCGCGCTCTGGAAGCCGGCGACGACCCAGCTGCGCGGCGCGTGGGCGCTGATGGAGCTCTTGCGCGAGGCGGGCCTGCCCGACGGGGTCCTCAGCATGTTGCCGGGCCACGGCGCCGAGCAGGGCGCGGCGGTGCTCGAGAGCGAGCACCTCGCCGGCATCCACTTCACCGGGAGCACCGCGACCTTCCGCACGCTCTGGCGCGGCGTGGCCGAGCGGCTCGATCGCTACCGCTCGTTCCCGCGCGTCGTCGGCGAGACGGGCGGCAAGGACTTCATCGTCGCGCACCCGAGCGCCGATCCCGCCGCGCTGGCGACGGCGATCGTGCGCGGCGGCTTCGAGTACCAGGGCCAGAAGTGCTCGGCCCCGAGCCGCATCTACATCCCGCGCTCGCTCTGGCCCGAGGTGCGAGATCGCGCCATCGCCGATCTCGAGACGATCACCTACGGCGACGTCACCGACCCTCGCCACTTCGGCGGCGCGGTCATCGACAAGCGCGCCTTCGACAAAATCGCCGGCTACGTGGCGCTCGCGAAGGAGAGCGCGGAGATCGTGCACGGCGGCGGGTGCGACGACGCGGAGGGCTACTTCATCAGCCCGACGCTCGTGCGCGTGGACGATCCGAAGCACCGCCTCATGCAGGAGGAGATCTTCGGCCCGGTGGTCACGACCTACGTCTACGCGGACGCGACGCCGTGGAGCGAGGTGCTCTCGCTGGTCGACTCCACCTCGCCCTACGCGCTGACCGGCGCCGTCTTCGCGAACGACCGGCGCGCGGTGCGCGAGGCCGAGGATCGCCTCCGCCAGAGCGCCGGCAACTTCTACATCAACGACAAGCCCACCGGCGCGGTGGTCGGCCAGCAGCCCTTCGGCGGCGCGCGGCAGAGCGGCACCAACGACAAGGCCGGCGCGGCGGTGAACCTGCTGCGCTGGATCAGCCCGCGCTCGATCAAGGAGACGCTCTCTCCGCCGACCGACTACCGCTACCCCTACATGGGCTGAGCACGCGCACGGATCGCTGCGCACCTGCGCTTGCCCTTGGATCTCCGGCCCTCTCGCGACGACTCCCGCATGCCCCTGGCGAGGAGGAGTGATGAAGGCACTGATGAAGGTGGCGATCCCCGTAATGATGCTCGTACTCGGCTGCGGAGCCCCCGGTGGCGCCCCGCACGAGGAGGGCGGCGACGCAGGCGCGGCTGGCGCTCCGATGACCGGCGGGCCGGCGTGCCTGCCCGAGGCGATTCCCGCGGGCGGGTACTCCGGCGCCGAGGTCTATCTCGAGACCAACAGCGTCTCCTGTCCGAGCCGCGCGTGCCTCGTCTATCACCTCGAAGGCGATCCCACGATGTTGGATTGCGACAAGCCAGGCTGCGTAAGCCGCGCCGAAGCCCAGGCGCGCGCGTTCTGTACCTGCCGCTGCTCGGGGGACGAGGGGGCCGGCCCGCTCTGCGCGTGCCCCGAAGGCTTCGAGTGCCTGGACGACCTGATCGCGTCGGGCCCGGGCGGCTCCAGCGGCTACTGCGTCCGCGAGGGCCTCTGACTTGCTCCGCTCGGCGTTCCGAGGACGGTGGCTCTGCGACCTCTACTCGGGCGCGCCCTGCGCCACCCAGGTGGCGATGATGCGTAGATCGTCGAGCGGCAGCGGCGGCAGGCCGATCGGCATGCCCACCGGCTCGCTCGGGACCTCGCGCGCGATCGGCGCGAGCGAGTCGCGGCGAGGCTCGGTGATGTCGCGGCCGGCCTCGGCGTGACGGCGCAAGAGGCGTGCGATGAGCGGTGGGACGCCGCTCGCGTCGGGCTCGAGGATCGAGCGGCGGGTGCCGTCGGGCAGCTCGGTGCCGGCGCGCACGCCCTCGAGGGTCGAGAGATCGAGCGACGAGGGCGGAAAGCCGAACGCGCTCGCGGTCGCGTGGCCGCCGGTGTGCGCGTGGCAGTGGATGCACGAGCGGTTGAAGATGCGGCGGACGTCGGCGAAGCGGACCCGGCGGCTCACCGCGCGCAGGTCGGCGGCGGCCGGCGGAGCGGGCGGGCGAACAGGGGCGCCGAGCTCGCCGAGGAAGACGAAGTCGCGCACGGCGATCGCGTCCTCGCGGCTCAGCTCGGGGTGCGGCATCTGCGTGTTTGGATCGAGAGTGCGCGGATCGAGGATCCACGCGAGCGCGACGTCGGGCGTCAGCCGATCTCGTGCGAAGCGCAGGTTCGGCGCCTCGTAGGCCGGGCGGCCCATGCCCGCGAGGGCGATCGGCGGGATGCGGATCGCGAAGTCGATGTTGCCCATCTCGTGGCAGGTCGCGCACGCGGCGCGATCGAAGACCTCGCGCCCGCGCGCCACGTTCGCGGGGCTCGGCGTCGGCGAGCGCGGGACGGCGGCCTCGCCGGCGCCCGCCCGCAGGAACTGCACGATCGCGCGGGCGTCCGCCTCGGTGACCGGCAGCCGGGGCATCGTCTCCGGCAGGCGCGGGCGCACGTCATGAGGATCCTGGAGGAAGCGGAGGAGGTAGTCCTCACGGAGGCGGCGGGTGACCCTCCGCAGATCCGGCGCGTGCACGTAGTGCTCGACCCGCGGGGCCCGCCCCAGGCCGCTGCGCGCCTGATTGACGATGCTCTCGTGACAGCCGACGCAGCTCGCGCCGCGGCTGGCGCGCACGCCCTCGATCTCATGACAGCTCGCGCAGCCGTAGCGCGACACGGCCCGCCGCCCATCCTGCGCGAGCGAGGCGGTGGGCAACGAGAGCAGCAGGAGGGCGAGCAGCGCGGCGCGCCTGGCGCTCACGAGCGATCCGCTCCGAGCCGCCGCGCGCGGCGGCGCTCGAGCCGCGCCTCGACCTCGTCGAAGCTCGTCGCGCGATCGGGGTGCGCCGCGCGCAGCTCGGAGAGGCTCCGCGTCGCGGCCTCGATCTCGGCC
>JAEZBP010001046.1 GCA_023427125.1 Pseudomonadota bacterium
AGCGATCACCGTCGCCGCTCGCCGCATCGAGCAGGCCGAGCAGCTCGCCGACGGCGAGCCTTCGCTGTCGGCGCTCGCGCTCGCCGACACCCGCGCGCTCGAGGATGCCGCGCGAGGCGCGGATCTCTTCGTCCAGGCGAGCAGCGCGACCCTCGGCGATCGCGATCCCGCGTTCGCGGCCTCGCTCCCCTTCGACGCGCTCCCCGATCACGCGACGGTGATCGATCTGGTCTACGCGCCGCTCGAGACCTCCGTCCTGCGCGCGGCCGCCGCGCGCGGCCTTCGGACCGTCGACGGCCTCGGCATGCTCGTCTGGCAGGCCGCGCTCGCCTTCGAGCGCTGGCACGGCGTCGCCGCGCCGATCGAGGTCATGCGCCGCGCCGCCCTGCCGACAGCCGGCTGAAGGGTCGTCGCAAGATCCCGTCCTCGGAGCGCCGAGCGGAGCGCTCGGCGCCAGCCAACCGAGCCCGATGATTGTCTTGCGCAAATATTGTACTCTCGACTCCGATCGCGGAGGTCGCAGGATGAATCGCAGAGGCTTGTTGCTGATCGCCGCGCTGGCGGCGGTGGGTTGTTCGACGGGCACTCCGCTGATCCCCGCGGATGGATCGGTGGACGGAGGCCCTCCGGCCCGGCCCGACGCCGGGCTCGTCGACAGCGGACCGAGGCCGGACGCAGGTCGGGACGCCGGCCCGCCGATCGAGCTCGTCGACACGTGCGAGAGCTGCGTGGTGCACCCGCAGTGCGGCACGCTCGGTCGTTGCATCCCGCTGACCGACGGCGAGTTCGCCTGCTCGGACATCTGCAACCCCGACATCCCGAGCTGCCCGCGTGGCTTCGAGTGCGTGCGGCGCGTCGAGTCGCCGGACTACCACGTCTGCGTCCCGCTCGGGGTGCGCTGCTGCGTGGACGAAGACTCGGACGGCTACGGGACCGGTGTGGGCTGCCTCGGCGCCGACTGCAACGACGCAGACCCGTCGCGAAACCCCGAGGAGCCCGAGCTCTGCAACCTCGTGGACGACGACTGCGACGGCAACATCGACGAGGCGGCGACCGACTGCGGCCGCCAGCGCTGTGAGGCCTCCGGCGCCGCCTACGAGGAGCATCCGCCGGGCGCGTGCGCGACGGGAGAGTGCGTCGAGCCACCGGCGACCTCGTGCGGGCTCTTCGCGTGCAGCGAAGGCGAGGACAACGGCGACTTCTGCGCGAGGACGTGCCTCCAGGACGGCGTGGAGCTCGACGGGCTCTGCGTCGCCACCGCCCACTGCGAAGACGGCAGCTGCGTGATGGACGAGCCGAACGGCGGGGCGTGCGACGAGGACAGCGACTGCGCGAGCGCGCACTGCGAGAACGGCTTCTGCTGCGACGACGGCCGGTGCTGCAGCGTCACGAGCGATTGCCCGGGGGGCGGGAGCTTCGGCGCGACCTGCGACGACAGCGCCGGATGCCAGGGCAGCCGCGGCGAGATCGTCTGCGCGGAGTTCCAGTGCACGACGCGCGAGGGGATCGCGGACGACAGCGCGTGCGACGGGAGCGTGCAGGCCAACGACTGCGGCTACGCCCTCCCGGTCTACTGCAGCGGCGAGGTCAACCAGACGTCGCCGCCCTGCCCGACCTCCTGCACCGAAGACTCCGAGTGCGACGAGGGAGCGCACTGCGATGGGGTGTGCGTCCCCGACCTGCCGGACGGGGATCTCTGCGACGAGGCCTCCGACTGCGTCAGCGGCCACTGCAACAACGACCTCTGCTGCAGTGGCGGCGACTGCTGCCGTACGCCGGCGGAGTGCCCGGCCAGCTACTCGACGGCAGCGACCTGCGACTCGCCGGCGAGCTGCCAGGGGACGCGTGACGCGGCCATCTGCTTGAGCTTCGTGTGCGGGACCGCGCTCGACGTCCCGGACGACAGCGCCTGCACGACGGGCGTCGAGGCGAACAGCTGCGGCCTCTACCCGAGCCGCTTCTGCACGGGCGGCAGCGACCAGCCCTCGCCGATGTGCGCCGCGAGCTGCACGTCCGACTCGGAGTGCGACGCCACCGCGCACTGCGACGACGAAGCCTGCGTCGCCGACGTACCGAACGGCGCGATCTGCGACGAGGCCTCCGACTGCATCAGCGGCCACTGCCAGAACGGCTTCTGCTGCGCGTCGGGCGACTGCTGCTCGCGCGGGACCGACTGCTCGCCGAGCGCCTACGGCGAGCCGTCGGCGTGCACGGACGCGGCGAGCTGCCAGGGCCAGCGGCGCGATCCGGTGTGCACCAACAACCAGTGCGGGCTCGGGGGGCTCGTCGATGACGACAGCGGCTGCGCGGGGCGCGTGGCCAACGCGTGCGGGCTCTATCCGTCCGTGTCCTGCACGGGCGCGATGATGCAGACGCCGGATCAGGCCGGGCTCTGCGCGAGCTCGTGCGGTAGCAACGCCGACTGCGATCCCGGCGCGTACTGCAGGGGCGGCGTGTGCACGCCGCGCGGCATGGCCGGCGACGCGTGCACCGCGAGCGACCAGTGCCAGGACGGAACGCAGTGCGTCGACGGCGTGTGTTGCACGACCGCGTGCACCGGCACCTGCATGGCCTGCAACGTCGCAGGCAGCCTCGGCACCTGCTCGCCGGTCCCGACCAACACCGATCCGGAGGGCGAGTGCGGCGGGGTCAGCTGCGGCTCGTACTACGCGGGCTGGTCCGGCGACGTCTGCTACCGGGCGAGCAACGCGCCCGCGTCCGCCGTGTCCTGCAACGGCGCCGGCAGCTGCCAGGCGGCCGCCGACGTCTGCCCGGCGCAGGGCCCCGGCGCCATCCACGTCAACTGCGACGACGTCTGCCAGAGCCCGAGGTCGGGCACCTGCGTGGGGACCAGCGCCGGCCTCTGCAACAACAGCCCGGCCGGCTCTCAGACGTGCGGCGTCGGCGAGTGTCGGCGCACGAGCGCGGTGTGCAACGCGGGCACGCAGGTCACCTGCACGCCGGGCAGCCCGAGCGCCGAGATCTGCGACGACCGCGACAACAACTGCAACGGCTCGACCGACGAAGGCCTGAGCGGCGACGGCTACGAGCCCAACAACAGCTGCTCGCAGCCGAGCACGCTCCTCAAGCTGTGGACGCAGGCCGAGACCGGCCGGCCCTCTTCCCAGACCATCTCCCCGACGATCTACGGGAGCGGGGACGTCGACGTCTTCCGGGTCGACTGGGAGGAGAACGACTCCACCTGCGGGTGCGGCACCTCGACCGACGAGGACTACGCGCTGAGGGCGACGATCACGGTGCCCGCCGGCGCCGGGACCTACCGGATCTGCGGCAACATGGGCTCCTGCGGAGTCAACACCGGCACGTGCGTCAACGTCACGGCCGGCAACAGCGGCTCCGTCGACATCTGGAAGGATGGAAGTTGCTGCACCTGGCCTTTCAACTGCGATGATGCGGGCACCGGGTACTTCTCGGTCGTGGGCCAGGCCGGGGCCGCGATGGAGTGCCGGCCGTACACGCTGCAGGTGCAGACCGTCCGCGGCTGCCGCTAGATCTCGACCGGCGAGCGCTCGCTCACCGGACCCGGCGGCGCGCGGGGGACATCAGCGCCACGTACGCCCCCTGGATCAACGCCAGGATCAGGAGCACGAGCCACGGCGCGTCGAAGCCGCCCGTCTCGTCCCGCAGCGCACCGAACCACACCGGGCCCAGCGAAGCGAGGCTGTAGCTGAAGAGGAACGCCACCGCGGTCAGGCGCGCCGAGGCGGCGCCATCGTGCGCGTAGGCGACGAGGTACACGAGCCCCATGCCGAAGCCGCCGCCGAGGCCGAAGCCGATCAGCGTCATCCAGACGTAGGGCAGCGCG
>JAEZBP010001053.1 GCA_023427125.1 Pseudomonadota bacterium
GCTGATCATCGCCCGCCTCATCGCCGCCGGCCTCGCCGCCGCCGGCCTGACCGCCGCCCTGACCACTCGGCGGGCGGACAGGCGTCGGACGCTCGACCCGAGCGCGCTCGGTCAACGTCATCGTGACGGTCGCGACCATGCGGGCCTCGTCCTCGGTGAACGCGGCCGGCTCGACGTTGATCGTGGCGTTGTCGTAGCCGCGCAGGGTCGCGGTCAGCGCGATCGGCGCGGTCGGCGCCGCGCGCAGCGTGAGATCACCGGGAGAGGTGACCGTGCCCGACGGAGCGCGGACCCGCGCGCCGGGGGGCGTCGTCTCCACGTGGATCACGTAGGTGAAGCGCGTGAGCGTGAGGTTGACCGGGGCCTGGCCCTCGGCCGCCGTGACCGCCTGCGACGCGCTCGCGTAGCCGTCGAGCCGCGTCGAGACCGTGGCCTCTTCGCCGATCGGGAGCTGCACCTCGACCGGCGCCGTCCCCTGCTCCTCGCCGTTCACCAGCACGGTCGCGCCGGGCGGCGTGGTCACGACGCGAACGCCCATCGTCGGCGTCGGCTCGACCGGATCCGCGACCGGATCCTCGATCGGATCCTCGACCACGAGCGGATCCTCGATCGGATCCTCGATCGGGTCCTCGATGACGTCGGTCGGCTCGGTGCCGATCTGGCTTCCGCCGCCGTTATCGACCTGCTCCGGCGGCTTCATGTAGACGTACGCCAGCAGGGCGAGCGCCGCGGCCGCGATCAGGCCGAAGAAGACCATGCCCGCACGAGACCGAGGCTCCTCGACCGGAGCGGCCTCCGGGACCTTGACGACGGGACGCTTCTCCTCGACCGGCTTCGGATCCGACTTCGGCTTGGCCGGCTCCACGCGCGCCTTCGGCGGCGGCGCCTCCTCCTCGTCCTCCTCGTCCTTCTCGGGCTCGGGGGCCTTCGCGGCGGCCTTCTCGACCGGCTTGGCGGCGACCGGCTCGTCCGGCTCGTCGGCCTCGGTGTCGTCGGCCTCCGGCTCGCTCTCGGGCTTGGCGAGCTCGGTCCGATCGATCGCGACCGTCTCGGCCGACTCGTTGACCTCGTCGGTCGGCGCGCTCTCCACCTTCTCCGCCTCGGGCGGCGGCTCCGGCTCTTCCACCTCGGCCTTGCGGGCCGCGGGGGCCGTCGAGACCGGCTCCGCCTCCACCGCGGGCGCCTCGGCGGACTCGTCGGGCACGCCGACTCCCACCAGCGTCTTCTTCAGCCGCGGCGACTTGCGCTTGGCCTGCTCGGCGCGCTTCTTCTCGATCTCCTCGGTGCGCTGGCGGGCCTCCTCGGCCTTCTTCTCGGCTTCCTTGCTCGCGCTCTCCGAGCCTCCGAGCGCGCTCGCCAAGAACTCGCTGGCGTGACGCACCTGGGTCCGATCCTCCGGCGGCGGCAGCTCCGACTCGGGCGTGGTGCTCGGGAAAAACCCGCCTCCGCTGGCCGGCGCAGGCGCCTCGTCGCCGTCCTGGCCTTCCTCGAAGCGGCCCGGCGCGTCGCCGCGCTTGCCCACCATCTGCTCGACCAGGCCCCGGCTCTCCGGATCCATCTTGATGAACTTGATCCCCATCCCCGGCGGCTTGCTCGCGTCGCCGCCGTCGTCGCGCTTCCACACGACGCGACCCACGCCATGGATCAGGCGTGACTCGTCCTTGAGGCGGAACTCGAACTTCAGCAGCGTCCCGATGGACATCGGCTTCGGCGACTTGATGAAGATCCCGCCTCGGCTGATGTCGATGCTGTACTGCTCGATGAACTCATCAAGGGTCGCGCTCTTGAAGCGAACCTTGAGCGAGATCGGAGCGCGCTTGTCCTTGCGCGTGTCGGCCATTTTCGGAGCCTCCAAGTCGCCGGCGGGAAGACGCCGTGCGGCCCATGTGGGGCTCGCATCGTACCCCTGTCGCGCTTGGGATCACAACAAGATCGGGCCGCCCCTCGCGATCCGGCAGGCGCCACCCCCGAGCCGCACCAGGGAAGGCGCCGAAATGGCACGATTTCCCGGCGGATCGAGCACGAGGCGGGCGCGGAGCGGGGAGAGCGAGTCGAGCACGACCGCGGCGGGACGGGCCCCGGCGAGCCTCCCGGCCGCCTGCACCAGCTCGGTGGGGCTGACTGCCTCGATCGGGAGGACCTCCGCCGGCGCACGGGCCCCGCCGAGCGCGGCGCCGAGGGCCAGCGCGAGGGCGTCCGCGTCGTCGATCGCGGTGACCTCGAAGCTCCCGCCGCGCGCCGGAGTCTCGGCCCAGCCGATCGCCGCCGCCGGCTCGAGCGCAGCCAGCCGAGGGCCGAGCGCGGGATCGAGCTCGGGCGCCACGTCGAGCAGCGGAGCCAGAGCGAAAGCGCGATCGCCGAGCCCGGGGTGAGGCACCGTCAGCCCCGGCTCGTCCACCGCGCCGCCCTCCCAGTAAAGAAGGTCGAGATCGAGGGTCCGCGGCCCCCAGCGCTCCACGCGCACCCGCCCGAGCTGCGCCTCGACCCGGTGCATCTCGCGGAGCAGCGCGAGCGGCGCGAGCTCGGTCCGCACCCGCACCGCCGCGTTCAAGAACTCGGGCTGCGGCGGACCACGCTCGTCGAGCACCATCGCCGGCGTTCGATAGAGGCGTGAGGTGGCCACGACGGGCTGGCCGAGCAGCGCCACCGCCGCGCGCAGCATCGCCTCGCGCGAGCCGAGGTTCGATCCGAGCCCGATCACCGCGTCCACGGCAGCTCTGGTACCGTGGCTCGCGAGGCGCGCAAGCCATTTCGTTCCACGACGCTCCAAATTGGAACACTCTCTCGCCCGACGGCCGTCGATGGATGGCGCGAGCGGCTGGCACGCTCGGTGCTGTCTGTCGAGGCAGAGGTCGCTGGGAGATCGCGACACGCAGGCGGAAGGAGGTGGTCAATGGCTGATATTCTCCAGCAGGTGGAGGTCGAGGTTCGCTGCGTGCAATGTGACGAGTCCTACCGCATGCCCGCCGCGCTGATCGCCGAGAGCCAGCGCATGGTCCGAGAGGGATGCCCCGGCACCTCGCCGCACGAGTGCGCGCCCGCGTTCTACGCGTCGCTGCTCGAGCCGGTGGCGCTCGAGGCGCTGGTGCGGGCGTGGGAGCGGCTCCAGCGCAGCGCGCGTGCGCGCGGCGACCACGCGGTGCTCCGCGAGCGGCCGCGCGTCGGCGTGACGCTGCCGCTCGCGCGCGAGGCCGATGCGCTCGCGCGATGGGAGGACGACGGAGGCGCGATCGGCACGTCACGCACGATCGAGGAGCGGGATCGCGAGGTGGGGAACGGCGACCGACGCTCGCGCGAGGCCACGAGCCGCGGCAGGATGGCGACGATCACCCTTCCACAGGCAGAGCAAATCGCATGACGGACCCGATCCCCCCCGAGCGAGGCACCTGCTTCGATCTCGGCG
>JAEZBP010001091.1 GCA_023427125.1 Pseudomonadota bacterium
CCGCCGGAGCGGGCGCGCGCATGGCCGGCGAAGGCATAGGAGGGGGTGCCCCGCCGAACGCCGCCGCGCCGCTCACCGGCATGGCCGCGTACATCGATGGGCTCGGCGGCGGCCCGCCCGGCGGCATCCCCTGCGGCGCCGCGAGCAGCTGCGCCGTGCGGTTCATCTCGGCCAGGCGGAGCTGCTCCGCTTCCCGCGCCTCCTCGATCTCCTTCTTCTTCGAGAGCTCGACCATCTCCAGCATCCGCGCGACGTACTCCTTCACGCGCGCGATCTTCTCGTCGCTCGGCGCGTCCTCGGCCCCGTCGTACGAGAGCAGATCGCTCGGGATCTGATACTCGATGAAGAGGTTGAGGAGCTCCTGGGTCAGCTTGATCTCCTTGGTCAGGCTGTCCGGCTCGAGCTTCATCAGGCGCTCGAGCTGCGGCTTGATCTGGATGACGCAGACGCCGAAGAGCGTGCTCTCGAGCTGCATCGCGCGGAACGCCTTCGCGAAGCGCTGCTGCTCCGGCGAGAGCGACTCGATCGCGTCGCGGAACTCCTTGGGCGTCGGGATCGGCTCGAGCATCAGCGGGATGCGGAGGAGATCCTTGTTCTGGATGATGACGCCGAGCTTGGGCTCGAAGACGTCGGCCGAGGCGATGCGCCCGACGAGGAGGATGAAGCTGCTGAACTGCCGCGCGCGCGCCACGAGGCTGAGCGAGAGGCCGGAGGAGCCGGAGAACTGGTGCGAGATCCACGCGTGCAGGTAGCGCTCGCCGCCGAAGGACACGCGCGTCGAGGCGTCGAGCGCGAAGCTCATCGGGCGGCCCGCCTCGCTCCACGCGACGGTCGTCGAGATCGGCTCGGGGATCGCGCCGCCGCGCTCCACCTCGATGCTCAAGGCGCCCTCGGGATCGTGATCGGGGCGCCGCACCGCGTGCGAGAAGGGCCGTGGGCCATACTCCGGCCGCATGAGCTTCTTGTGGTGGAAGTCCATGTAGCCGGCGAAGTCGGCGGGCGTGAGCTCCTTGCCGATCGCCGCGATGAGCTGCTTGCGCAGCATGTCCTCGACGTAGCCGACGCCGTCCGCGTAGCTCTGACAGAGCCGGCGCGCGTGGAGCAGGATGACGAGCAGGCTCGCCTCGACCGCGGTGATGACCGAGTCGCCCGAAGGGAAGACCTTCGCGAGGTCGCGGCACTTGTTCGCGAGGCTCCGCTGCTGCTCGGCGAGGAAGGCGTTCGCGAAGTCGAGCGCCTGCTCGCCGCCGTCGTGGCGCGCCTCGAAGAGCGGGAGGACGGGGACGAAGATCTCGGCGTCGTCGATGGCCGCGAGGTCGAGCCCGTGCTCCTGCTGCGCGGAGAAGAGGGTCTCGGCGAAGAAGGAGTGGACGCGCCCGCACCAGGCCCAGCACTCCTCGAGCGCCCGGAGCGCCGCGTCGACCTCGGGGTTGCGCCGCGGCGTGTGGCAGCTGGCGCTCGCGCGATCGATCGAGAACGCGATCTCGCCCTGATCGTCGAGGAGCCGAGAGAGCCACGTGAGATCGAGATCGATCGACGGGCGCACGACGCTCTCCGGCCGCGGCGTCGTCATGGCTGCGGTCTTGAACTCGACGCTCCCGTTGCGCGCGACGAGCTCGAGCGCGCGCTCCTCGTCGGTGCCCTGGAAGGCGATGAGCGCGTACTCGAAGTCGAAGCGCCAGAAGTGCTCGGTGACGGTGGTGACGACCTTCGTGCTCCGCGTGGACTTGCCGAGGAACGAGCGCGTCTCGGTCACGACCTCGTCTCCCGACTCGACCTTGCGCGACTCCTCGCGGAGGTACGTGCAGCGCTCGCTGGCGCGCAGGCCGACGGTCACCGTGCGCGTCTCGGCCCACTCGCGGAGCTGCGCGATGCCCTCGGTGGTGAGCCCGAGGTTGCCGAGGCATGAGAGCAAGGAGGCGCCGGTCACGCGCGTGAGGAACTCGACGAGGTGGTACTTGTCGCCGTAGCGGTGCGGGACATCGGCCGGGTACTGCGGGTTGCGCGTGACCTCGAGGAGCGCGCGGACGCGCTTCAAGGCGTCGTCGATCCGGCTCCGAAAGATGGACTCGTCGTAGCTCTGCATCGGAGCGGGACTCTACCCTCTTTTTGGAACGCGACCTCGATGCTCGCGGTGAGCGTAGCGTGGGCGGCACGGCTCGCGCGGCATCGGCTGCGAGGGTCACGGACGCCAGCACTCCACGAAGACGGGCGAAGCAACGCCACGAAACGCGATCATCACATTCTGCGTGAGCGGATCGGTGGCCATGTCGAGGGGCGACGTGTGCGCCGTGGGCTCCATCCACGCCAGGTCACCGGTGGCGCTGATGCGCGCGACGAATGCGCGGGTGGTCTCTGCGCCGGCAGAGCCCGCGAAGAGCACTCCACCCCAGGGGTCGGGCTCCATCATCGTCACCGAAGACAGCCACTCGGGGGTGCCTTCCGTTGGGCGACCGACGAATTCCCTCGTGACCGGGCTGTAGGACCAGACCCACCAAGCGTCCGCTTGAGAAGACCAATGGCGCGTTCCACCGAGGTATAGGGCACCGCGCGCGGTCACCGCCGAAGCCAGCACTCTCCGACCTCCGACGTCGATCTCATGGGTGGTCCCGGGCACGCCGTCTGCATCGAAGAAGGCGAGCGAGTTGTCGCCGTACCACAGGTTGTAAGGCTCAGCGGGAACGACGACTCTCCCATCGGGGTAAACCGTTGGATCCCCGAGCTGCCCGATGCCCACCACCTCCGCCACGTGTGTCGAGATCTCGAGCGGAACCAGGCTGCGGATCCGGATCTGCACGATATCGTGGTCGCCATAAGGAGGAATCGGCCCGACGTGACCGATGACGGCGAGCTCCCCGTCGTCGTACCGCCGCACGTAGCGGAGGTACCCCGCGGTCGCCGCGTCGGGGCTCAGCCGTGGAACGGGGATCTCCATGACCGAGAACGGGCTGCGATGAATTACCGTCATCCACGGGGCATATGGGTATGCGTCGCCCTGGTCACCAACGATCATCAGGCGCCCGTCCTCGAGATCGGCGATGTCACGTACCCGGAAGCGCATTCGGAACGCCGGCAATGCTGCAGTCTCCATCGAGCTCAACGTCCCTCTGACGTCGATCTCGAAGACCCGCAGCGTGGTGGAGTCCGTGATCGTCGCGAGGACAGTCGTGCCGTCCTGGAGCACCGTGATCGCTGCGCCGCCGATCTCGTCGAGCGGCAGCGACCACATGCGTTGCCCGGAGGTTCGACAGTCGGGCCGGCAGCGCCCGTTCGGCTCGGGATCGACAGGGAGCGGGCCCGGATCGCACCCCTCTCCTGATTGCCGGATGCCATCGCCGCAGACTCCGCAGTAGCTCTCGCAGCCGTCGCCCCCGACGTCATTCCCGTCGTCGCAGGCCTCACCGCGCTCGACCTCGCCGTTGCCGCACACGGGAGGAGGACCGGCATCGGGGCGAGGGCCGGCGTCGACCCGCGGGCTGGCCCGGCCCGCGTCGCGCTCAAGCCCGGCATCGAGGTCGAGCTGCACCGCGTCGCAGCCGGCGGCGACACTCGCCCACACGAGAGCGCACGCGATCAGTCGATGGGTGTTCTCGAGCATCGTGATCTCCCTGCGCGACCGGCTTCATTCGCCGCCGAGAACCGCACGCCCTCGTGCTCGGTCCACGTTGCCTGAAGCAGGGAGCCGTGTCGACTCGCGAGCGGTCCGGGGCCGCACGACCGGGCTCGTGGCTCGGCCCGAGCACCTGCCGGGGCTCACGATCGACTGGGGGCATTGGAAGGCGGCCGGGATCTGGGTCCAGCGGCCGGACTTCTACTTCGACGATTCGAGGCCCGAGTGGCTCTGGCTCGAGCTCACTCCGTCGCCCGAGCTGATGCGCGCGTTCGGCGCGGATCTCGACGCCTCGATCCACCACATGCGCCGGCTGAGCGAGGACGGGCATCCGCGCGATCCGCGATCCGCGCACGCGACCGCCGATGGGCGCACAGAAGGTGCAGCGCCTGCACCCGTGGGCCGAGCCCAAGACGCTGGCCGAGCCGGGCGGGAGGAGCGTGCCGAGCTTCGAGATCGGCGCCCGCGGCTTCCGCGGCCGGCGCCGCGCCTGCAAGGCCGCCACCGAGACGAGCGAGTGGCGCAAGGAGCACGAAGGCTGCCGACTGACGCGGCTCGCCGGACGGCCCGCGGTGTTCCCCCACGGGACCTACGGCATGCGCGTCTTCCACGGCGTCGATGTCGCCGAGCCGCTCCCAAACGCGATCGTCGCCAAGCCGGGCCCGCTGCTCCACGAGGTCATCGAGGAGATCGAGGAGGCTCGCGAAGGTGGCGCGCCGCTGCCCGACGATCGCGTCGCCGTCCTCGACGAAGTCCGCGCGGCGTGGCGCGACGAGGCGAGCGAGGTGGTCGGCGCCGACGAGCTCGACTTCGCGAAGGCCGTCGCGCCCGCC
>JAEZBP010001152.1 GCA_023427125.1 Pseudomonadota bacterium
GATCTCGCGCTCGGCCTCCTCGATCGACCGCGCGGAGATCGGGAGCGTGACCTCGCCCTCGCGCGTGACGATCCGGGCGCCCGCGCCGTCGCTCGGGGGGCGCGCGATGGGCGTCGCCTCGGGCCGCGGCGTCGTCGCGCGCACGATCCGGATCGCGCCCTCGAGCATCCGATCGCACTGCGCCTCGTCGGGCACCGCCTTCGCGAACTTCACGAGGTCGCTGTCCGAGAGCAGCGCGGTGATGTGCTCGAGCTTGATCCCGCGGAGCTTCACCTTCCGGAGGCGCGCCACGACCTCGTCGCTCGTGCTCTCGAGCCCGTTGAAGTCGTAGCGGCCGCCGAGGTACTCGCGGAGCGCGTCGCTCACGCGGTCGACGAGCTCGACCTGCTTCTCCTCGGCGATGAGCGAGGCCTTCTCGCGCTTGAGCGCGTCGAGCTTCTCGAGCGCGACCTCCCAGGGAGGCCGGGGGGGAGGCGCGGGCTTGGCGGCGGCCGGCCGGCGGCTCCACCAGCGCGCGGCGAAGAAGCTGAGCAGCGCGACCACCGCGATCACGCCGAGCGCGATCAGCACCCAGAGGAGCGTGAGATCCTCCTCGAGCACCGGGACCGGCTGTGTCGGCGGTCGAGGCTGCGCGTCGGGCTCGTTGCCGAGGTGCGCGCCGACCTCGATGGTGCGCGCCTCGGTGCGCACGGTGCCGATCGTTCCGTCGGCCGTCACGACGCGCAGGCGGATCGCGGGCAGCTCCTGCTCGCCCGGCTCGAGCACGAGCAGATCGAGCTCGAAGCGGAAGCGCCGGCGGCGCCCGCTCTCGACGGCCTCGTCGGTGTAGCGGTGCGCGAAGATCTCGAAGGTGCCGAGCTCCTGCTCGGGCACCGCGACGTCAGAGCCCTCCGGCACCTCGGCGGTGATGACGACGCGCACCACGTCGCCGGTGCGAACGCCGTCCTCGCCGGTGTCGACCTCGAGGGTGAGCGCGGGGCGATGCTCCTCGGGCAGCTCGTCCTCGGCGTCCGGATCCGAGGCGGGCCCGGGCTCGCTTTCATCGGGGTCCGCGTTCGCGTTCGAGTCTGCGTTCGCGTTCGAGTCCGCGTTCGAGTCCGCGTTCGCGTTCGCGTTCGAGTCTGCGTTCGCGCCCTTATCTGCGCTCGGCTCGGGCCCTTGCGCGCGCGCGCCGGCGCCGACCGCGACCAGCACGAGCCACGCGACGATCGCGAGGGGGCGCCTCATCCGTACCCCTTCATGCGCCGCTGGCGGCGACGGAAGAGATCGGTCAGCGGGCGGACGTAGTCTCGGTCGGTCTGCACCGTGACCTGATCGACCGAGAGGCGGCGGAAGAGCTCCTCGCGCTGCTGCCGCTGTCGCGCCACCCGCTTGCGATACGCCTTTCGCACGCCCGGATCCGACGTGTCGACCTCGATCACCTCGCCGGTCTCGAGATCCTCGAAGAGCGCGAGCCCGACGTCGGGCAGCTCCTCCTCGCGCGGATCCACCACCTGGATCGGGATGAGGTCGTGCTTCGCCGACGCGATCCGGATGGAGCGCTCGTACTCGTCCGCGATGAAGTCGCTCACCAGGAACGCCACCGACTTGCGTCGCGCGACGTGCCCGAGGAGATCGAGCGCGCAGCTCAGATCGGTCCCCTCGCCCTCCGGGCGCGCGTTGAGGATCTCGGTGACCACGCGCATCACGTGGCCCTTGCCCTTCTTCGGCGGCAGGTACTTCTCGATGCGATCGGTGAAGAGCACGAGGCCGACGCGATCGTTGTTCTTGATCGCGCTGAACGCGAGCAGCGCCGCGACCTCGGCCACCGTCTCGACCTTCGGCCGCTGCACCGAGCCGAAGCGCTCCGAGCCCGAGAGGTCGACCAGCAGCATCACGGTCATCTCGCGCTCTTCGGTGAAGACCTTCACGTAGGTCTCGCTCATCCGCGCGCTGACGTTCCAGTCGATGAAGCGGACGTCGTCGCCCGGCTGGTACTGGCGCACCTCGCTGAACGCCATCCCGCGTCCCTTGAAGACCGAGTGGTACCCGCCGGCCAGCTGATCGTTCGCCAGCTTGCTCGTCCGGATCTCGATCTTCCGGAGCTTCTTGATGAGCTCTCTCGGGATCATGGCGGTGGCTTCCGAAGACTCGCGCTACGGAACTTCGATCGTGTCGAAGACGCGCTTCACGATGTGCTCGGCCGTGATCTCCTCGGCCTCCGCCTCGTAGGTGAGGATGATGCGGTGGCGGAGGACGTCGGGGCCGACGGCCTTCACGTCCTCGGGCGTCACGTAGCCGCGGTGCTTGATGAAGGCGTGGGCGCGCGCGGCGAGGTTGAGCGCGATCGACGCGCGGGGCGAGGCGCCGTGCGCGACCATGTCGGTCAGATCCTTCATGCCCGCCTTGCGCGGATCGCGGGTCGCGACGACGACGTCGATCACGTAGTCGTTGATCTTCTCGTCGACGATGATGTGCCCGATCGCCTCGCGGGCGCCGAGGATGTGCTCGGGCTGGGTCACCGGCTGGACGCTCATCGCGCCCGCGTCCGCCCGCTCCTTCTCGCCCAGATCCTTGAGCTTGGCCTGCGCCATGCGCTTCATGATCTCGCGCTCCTCCTCGCGGCTCGGGTAGCCCACGACGACGTGCATCATGAAGCGGTCGACCTGCGCCTCGGGCAGCGGGTAGGTGCCCTCCTGCTCGACCGGGTTCTGCGTGGCCATGACCATGAAGGGCCGCGGCAGCTCGTAGGTCGTGTCGCCGATCGTGACCTGACGCTCCTGCATCGCCTCGAGCAGCGCGCTCTGCACCTTCGCCGGCGCGCGGTTGATCTCGTCGGCGAGCACCAGGTTCGCGAAGATCGGCCCGCGCTTGGCCGTGAAGTCGCCGCGCTGCTGGTTGTAGATGACGGTCCCGACCACGTCGGCCGGGAGCATGTCCGGCGTGAACTGCACCCTCGCGAACTTGGCGGCGATCGCGTCGCACACCGTCTTCACGGTCAGCGTCTTGGCGAGGCCGGGCACGCCCTCGAGGAGCACGTGGCCGCCGGTCAGGAGGCCGATCAGGATGCGCTCGATCATCGCGTCCTGGCCGACGA
The DNA here is from genome assembly GCA_023427125.1 of Pseudomonadota bacterium. Classification (GTDB taxonomy): domain Bacteria; phylum Myxococcota_A; class Polyangia; order Polyangiales; family Sandaracinaceae; genus JAEZBP01. Next base: position 3,077 of record JAEZBP010001152.1, read on the forward strand.
TGACCTTGCGGACCTCGGCGAGGAGCGGCTCGATGAACGCGCTCTCGCGCTGCACCATCTCGTTGATCGCCCGGACGTCGTTGTACATGGATCTCCTGCGGGGTCTCCGCGAGGGAGGGGCTCCCCGAAACGGGTCCGGTTATACCCTCCGTCGGCGGGAGGCAACACTCCTCGGCCGGCCTTGCTTCCCTGTC
>JAEZBP010001186.1 GCA_023427125.1 Pseudomonadota bacterium
AGCCAACTCAGCGCGCTCGCGAAGCGCGCGCCAAACAACTCAAGGCCTGTCGCAAGCTCACGGCGCTCGGGGGAACGCCGAGCGGAGCGTTCACCCTCGGCTGGACACCGGGGAAGGGAAGCGCCGACTGGACGGAAAGTCCGCGCCGCTCAGCCGCGAAGCGCGCGCCCAGCCGGCTCATCGCTCGCGCTGCATCACGACGTAGTGCGGCCGGAGCCCGTCGCTCACGTCGTGGCGGGTGTAGCCGAGGCGCTCGAGCTGGCGGATCTTCGAGGCGCGATCCGAGAACGTGACGTAGAAGGTCGGCGGGTCCTCGCGGAACATCGCCTCGTACTGCACCTGCCACGAGGGCGGTCCGCCGTACGCGGCGTCGCCGACGAGGAAGCGCGACGGACAGCGGGTGTCGGTCAGGTGGTAGAGGATCGGGACGAAGCCGTCCACGCAGAGCGTGTCGCCCTCGCGCTTGCGCTCGTTGATCGCGCGGGCCACGCCGCGCTGGCGCACGTACGCGTCGAGGCGGCTGTTGTAGTAGAACGCCCAGTGCTCCTCGCGCGTGCGCGTCCCCTCCGCGATGTCGATCCACCCGGCCCACTCCGCGCGGTAGCTCCAGTCGGCGTTGTGCGTTCCCTTTGGGCCGCCGAGGAAGGCGAGGGCGCCGAGCGCGAGGGCGCACGCGAGCTGGGCGAGCCCGCTGCGAGGGAGCGCGCGCCTCAGCCCCCACGCGACCGGCAGGACCAGGAAGGGCGTGATGGCCACGAAGTAGTACGTGAACGTGAAGCTGAAGAGCGCGCGCCGCTGCACCACCACGCTGCCCGCCGCGACGAGCAACACCAGCAGGACCCACACGCCGAGCCGGCGCTCGCCCCGGTCGCGCGCGGCGGTCGCGACGCCGAAGCCGGTCGCCAGGAACAGGAGCGCCGTCATGACCGCGAAGAGCCCGTGATCGTACGTGAGCCAGGGCGGCGCGCCGCGCATCGGTGTGTCGCCGGGCGCGTAGTGGTTGAGGATGAAGTCGACCATCACCTCCCAGAACGCGCCGAGCGTCCCGGTGGCCCAGAAGGGCAGGAGCGTGAGCGCCAGGGTGAGCGCGACCCCGGCCGTGTAGAGGCCCGCATCGACCGCGGCGCGCTTGAGCTCGCCGCGCGCGAGCGGCACGAGGACCAGGGCGACGCCGACCAGCACGCCGCTGAACACGGCTGGGTGCTTGAACATCACCGCCGTGCACGCGAGCGCGCCCGCGAGGACCACCGCGCCCTTGCTCGGCCGCCACTCGGGCGCGCGCGCTAGCACCCACGCCGGCGCGAGCATGAAGAACGCCTGCCAGAGCTCGGGGTGTCCGGTGTCCGAGAAGTCGAAGAACGTGTAGTGGAAGACGGCGACGAGGATGCAAGCGGCGCCGAGCTCGCCGGGCTTCCGCGGAGGCGTGTCGAGGATCGTTCCGTCGGCGAGCCGCTGGCGTCGGCGGAACGTCGCGATCAGCGCGCCGTTCGCGAGGACGAACGCGAGATCGAAGACGCGGATCGACCACATGTGATCGCCGAAGAGCGCCTGGCTGAGCGCGTGCACGACGAAGACCGCGGGAGGCTTCGTGCTGATGCCCGAGACGTAGGGCATCTCGCCCTCGAGCAGCCGCCGCCCGATGTACCAGTGGATCGGGTGGTCGCGCGCGAACGGATAGGCGAGCGACGGAAGCGCATAGACGATCGCGCCGATCGCGCCGGCGAGGTCGAGGCCCCACCGCCTCGCGAGCCGGCCTATCCGTCCATGGCGCATTCGGAAGCCGGGTCCTAGGCCAGCGTGTCCCGGCTCGTCAAGGCGAGCCGCTCCCCTTCGAGACGCGGGCCTTCGAGGCGCCGGCCTCCGCGGCGACCTCCACGGGCGGGCTCTCGGGCCGCGGGAGGCCGATCCACCCCAGGGCCCCCACCAGCGCCGCGTACACGAACGAGATGACCGAGTACCCGAAGCCCGAGGCGATCGCGTCCTCCGCCGCCACACCCACGGCCGCGAAGCCGAGGGACCACCCCGCCTCGAGTGGCCCGAAGCTGCCGACGCCGGCGAGCGGCAGCAGCCCTCCGAAGATCGATCCGGTCCCGCCGAGGACCGCCTGCGCGATGGACACATCGAGCCCCATGGCGTGCAGGAGCACCGCGATCAGCGCGAAGCTCACGCCCCACTGCACGACCGTCAGCCCCATGACCTGCCAGAGCACGGAGAGAGGGATGCGGCGCGCGCCCTCCACCGCCGACGTCAGCGAGCGCGAGCCTCGCGCGACGCGCTCGAAGCGCGCGAGCCCGGTCGCTCTGATCACGGCGTCGAGCACGCGGTGCGCGAGCGCCAGGAGCGGCTGGAGGTAGAGCGGCGCCAGCGCCGCGATCGCGCCGACGGCGACCGCGCCGGCGGTCGAGGCGGAGCCTGCCGCGAAGGTCCCGCTCGAGAGCAAGAGCGCGATGGAGAACACCGCCAGCACCGAGGTGAGATCGAGGACCCGCACCAAGACCACACCGACGAGGCTCTCCGTGAAGCCCGCCGCCCCGGAGCGCCGCATGAGCCACGCGAAGCCGAGCTCGCCGGTGCGCATCGGCATCACGCGGAGGAGCAGCGCGTGCACGCAGTGGGCGCCGACGAGCACGCGCATCGTCGCCGCCGGGGCGAGGAGCTTGTAGCGGACCGCGCGGATCGCCTGCAGGAGCGCGTAGAGCGCGAGCCCCACGGCGAGGCCCGCCGGATCGGCGCCGACGAGGACCTCGCGCACATCGTCGACGTCCACCTGGCGCGCGAGGAACGCCAAGATCCCCGCGCTCAGCGCGATGGCGAGCACGAGGCGCGGCCACCTCGGGCTCCGCCCCCGGGCCGGGGCATGGACCTCTCGTTCCCTCATGGGGCCGATGATGTTGACACGCGGGCGGCGGATGGGAAGAAGCTCCCCGCGTGAGCCAGCCCAGCTCCAACTACCAGAAGTACCAGACGCCAAACCCCGTCATGCGGCGCGTGATCCGCCGTTTCCTGGATCGCATCGTCGCGCACGTGCGCGAGGCGAGGCCCGAGCGCGTCGTCGATCTGGGCTCGGGAGAGGGCATGGTCGCTCGCGAGCTCGCGCGGCTGCCGTTCGCGATCGAGTACCGTGGCATCGAGCTGAGCGCCGAGTCGGTCCGCGTCGCACGCGAGCAGGTGCCGGGCCTCGACTTCCGCCAGGGCAACATCCTCACGACCGAGCCCGCGCGGGGCTGGGCCGATGTCGCGCTCTGCCTCGAGGTGCTCGAGCACCTCGACGATCCCCGGCCAGCGGTCGAGAGGATCGCCGAGTGGACCCGATCGATGGCGATCGTCTCGGTGCCATGGGAGCCCTTCTTCCGCACGGGCAACCTCCTTCGAGGCAAGTACCTCGCGAGCTTCGGAAACCACCCCGAGCACGTGCAGCAGTTCGGGCCGGCGTCCTTCGAGGCGCTGCTCGCGACGCGCTTTCGCGTGGTGCAGGTCGAGACCTGCTTCCCCTGGCTCATCGCCCGGGCTGCCGCCCCGCGTTGAGTCGGCTGGGCGAGAGGGCGACCCCCCAGCCGCTCTCGAGCGCTTGCCACCGAGGCGAGCTGCGGCGCCGGTCCGATCGGGGGAGGAGCGCGACACGCGCGGGCAGGCGAGGCAGCTCCACGTCGCCGCGCTTGCCGAAGAGGTGCACCTCGATCTCCTCGGCGAGCGCGTAGAGGCCGTGCAGGGTCGGGCCCTCGCAGCCGTAGGGCAGGATCTCATCGAGCACCGCCTGGAGCGCCCTCCCGTGCACGCCGCGACCGCGAGGCGCGGCGCACGCCTGCAGCAGCGAGAGATAGCCGAGGCCCTCGGTGCTGAACGCGCTCAGGTAGGCCGAGACCTCGGCGCGCGCGATGCCGACCAGCTCCTTCGGGCAGCCGGCGCACGCGACCTCGTCGCCGTCCTCCACGTGCTGAAGCTCGTGCGCGGCCACCGCGCGCGTCACCACCATCGCCAGCCGCTCGACCGCGTCCTCGAGGCCCGGCGTCGCGCCGAGCCGCTCGGACGCGCCGACGATGCGCGCCGCCTCACCGAGGGTGATGTCGGGGCAGGTGCCGCCGCCGCCGGAGGTCGCTGCGCTGAGCGTGGCCTGGAGCTCGCTCCGCTCGAGCGCGCGATGGATCGCCATCCGGCTCTCCTCGGAGAGCCCGTTGTACGGCAGCTCGAGGACGCGGAAGCGGCTCCCGCACGCGCGCCGCGCCTGCACGTCTTGCGCGACCTCGATCAGCGTCTGCTGGTCGCCCGCCGTCTCGGCCAGCAGCGCGTAGGTCTCTTCGTCGAGCGCGGCGCGCACCTCGTCGCGCACGTATCCGAGCCAGCTTCGCTCGGCCGCCGGGCGCCGCTCGTCGAGCGCGGGGTGCAGGGCCGGCCACACGTGCCGAACGGTGAAGTGGAGCACGCGCTGAGTGAGGATCAGCGCGCCCTCCTCGCCGGTGCGGGTGTGCCCGAGCCAGCCCTCGACGGTGTTCATGCGATCGACGCGACGCAGGAGCCGCAGCCGATGCCCCTCGGAGCTCTGCGCGTCGGCCATCACGCCGTAGCTCAGCGTGCGGAGGTACGCGCGCTCCGGCCCGATCGCTAGCGACGCCTCGAGGCGATAGGGGACGTCGTTCGTGTCGAGGTAGCGGTTGTAGGCCCAGAGCAGGTAGTCGATGCGCCGGGCGTTCGCGATCGGATCCTCGAGCACCGCGCGGTGGGTCGCGCGGAGCAGCCCACTCAGGTTCGGATCCGGCGCGACCGCCTCGGCCAGCTCGTCGAACCTGCGATCGGCAGCGCGGCGGCCCAGCGCGCTCGTTGCCCCGCCGAGCGCCATCGTCCAGCGCGGGAGGAGCGTCTCGTGGACCCGCTCGAAGTCGATCCGCTCGAGGGCGTGGCGGTCGACCGGGTGCGGCGGGTCGTAGCGGGGGTTTCCGTCGAGATCGATCTCGCCGGCCCGGAAGGCGCGGATCGGCTCGCGGTAGATCGACCCGGCGAGTGCGAGGGCGACGAGGCCCAGGGTGGCGAGCGCGGCGCGACGGAGCGCGCGACGGCGATCGGCCGTCACGCCGCGTACGAGCTCGCGATCCTCCTCCGCGTGCGAGTCCAATGGGGCTGACTCCCGAGCGCCTCCTGGATTGGCCCCGTTCGACACCCGCACGGGCCTGGGGTTTCACGGAATTGTCGGCTGGTCGTGCGGAGGGCCGCCCCTGGCGCGGTGGCGCCCGACACGGTACGAGGCAGCCCACCCGATGCGAGCGGCCGAGAGCGTCTCCTTCCTCGTGGCGCGGGCGCGACGCTCGTGGGCCGACGTCCTCGGTGTCGCGGCGGCGGTGATCTACGGGCTGCCCTCGCTCGGGTACCCGTTCGGCGTCGATCACCCGATCCACTGGTACCTCGCCCGCCGGCTGCTCGACGGAGAGATGCCCTACGTCTCGGGCGTCAGCACCAAGCCGCCCGGCGTCTTCGTCGTGCACGCGATCAGCTTGCTCCTCTTCGGCGATCACACCTGGTCGATCCGGATCGTGGATCTCGGCTTCGTCGTCGCGACCGGCGCGATCATCGCGACGTTCCGCGCGCGCCGCTCGATGCCCGATGGATCGATCGCCTCGATGCCGCCGCGGCGCCCCGGCGAGCTCGGCGCAGCCGCGCTCGCGGTCTCCCTCCTCTACTACACTTACTGGGGCTTCTCCGACACCGCGCACCCCGAGCTCTGGCAGGGCTTCTTCATGCTCCTGTCGGGCTGGGTGATCGTGCGCGCGCCGGACGGGCGCGTGTCGCTGAAGCGCGCGTTCGCCGCCGGGGCGGTCGCGTGTGTCGCGGTCACGTTCAAGCACGTCGCCGCGCTGACGGGCGTGCTCGGTGGCATGGCCGTCGTGCTGCTCGCGCTCTCGCGCCGCGACGCGCGCGGGGCGCTCCGCGGGGCGGCGTCCTACACGGCCGGCGTCGCCGCGGTGCTGGTCCTCTTGATCGCGCCTTTCTGGCTGACCGGCACGCTCGACGCGCTCTGGACCTTCATGGTCGACTTCATCCTCGACTACGCCGAGGGCGCGGGGGCCGGGCGCGGCGGGTGGCCGCGCTGGCTCAAGCCGGAGTACGGGCTCTACGCGGTGGTGCTCGGCACGCTCGCCCTGATCACGGGCCTCGCGGTGGTCTCGGCCCTCCGGAACCGTCGAGAGCGCGCGATCGGCGGGTGGATCTTCTGGCTCGTGCTCGGCGCGATGGGCTCGGTCTTCATCCAGAAGCGCGTCTTCAACCAGTGGGGCTTCTCGTATCACTTCATCGCGGCGGTTCCCTTCCTCGCGCTCGCGCTCGTGTGGGCGCTGCGATGTGTCTTCCCGCGCCGGGTGCTCGCACCGTACGCGGTGGTCACGCTCCTCGGCGCCGCGGCCTTCCTGCACGCGCCGGCGTGGAACTACAACAAGGAATGGAGCTACCGGCTCGAGTGGCCGAGCTTCTTGGCGTACGTGCGCGGCGAGCAGTCGAGCGACGAGTACCACCACAACCACAAGAACGGGCGCTTCGGCGATCCCGTCCGGCTCTCGCGAGTGTCGGCGTTCATCAACGCGCGCTCGCGCGCGGGCGACACGCTCTGCGTCGACGGCTTCATCGCGCACCTCTATCAGCAGACCGGCCTACGCTGCCCGTCGCGGTTCATGATCGGCGACATCGTCGGCCGCAACCGCGAGTTCATCGCCGAGTACCGCGAGATGATGGAGGAGACGCCGCCGACCTTCTTCGTGACGTTCACCGATCGCGCGCGCCCGCGACAGCTCGCGCGGCAGGGCTACACCCGCCATGACGTCACCGCGAACGGCGAGACCTACGCGGTGATGATCCGGCGCGCCGAGGAGTGAGCCGCTCCTCGAGTTTGACATGCGCGTGGCGGATGAGAGGATCCCCGGCCAGAGTTCGCGCGCATGGATCCGGCCATCAGCATCGTCGTCCCGCTCTTCGACGAGGAGGGCACCCTCGAGGAGCTCCACGCGAAGCTCACGGCCGTGCTGGCGCGTCTCGGCCGGCCCTACGAGATCCTCTTCGTCGACGACGGCAGCCGCGACGGCAGCGCGAAGCTGATCCACGCGCTGGCCGAGCGCGATCCGGCGGTCGGCTACGTGCGCTTTCGCCGCAACTTCGGGAAGTCCGCCGCGCTCGACGCGGGCTTCCGCCGCGCCCGGGGCGAGATCGTCATCACGATGGACGCGGACCTCCAGGACGATCCCGAGGAGGTGCCGCGGCTGCTCACGGCCCTCGAGGAGCAGGAGCTGGATCTGGTCAGCGGCTGGAAGCAGAAGCGCCACGATCCGCTCGGCAAGACGCTGCCCTCCAAGCTCTTCAACTTCACAGTCCGCACGCTGACCGGCCTGAAGCTCAACGACTTCAACTGCGGGCTGAAGGCCTATCGCCGTGAGTGCGTCGAGGGCCTCGACATGTACGGCGAGCTGCACCGCTACGTGCCGGTCCTGGTGGCGTGGCGCGGCTTCGCGGTCGGCGAGATCGCGGTCCAGCATCACGCGCGCAAGTGGGGCAAGAGCAAGTACGGCATCGAGCGGATGGCCAAGGGCTTCTTCGATCTGCTCACCGTCATCCTGCTCACGCGCTACCGGCGCCGGCCGCTGCACCTCTTCGGGTGGGCGGGCCTCGTGATGTTTCTGCTCGGCTTCGGCCGCCTCGGCTACCTCACGGTGCTCTGGTTCCTGGGCCACGCCATCGGCACCCGGCCGCTGCTCGTGCTCGGCATGCTGCTCGTGGTGGTCGGCGTGCAGCTCGTCTCGACCGGCCTCCTCGGCGAGATGATCAACAGCACCCGCGCGGTCGAGCCCGGCTACACGATCCGCACGGAGCGGGCGGCGATCGGGGCCGCGCCCGCGCGTGCGGAAGAGGACGACGAGACGCGCGCCGAGTCGAGGACGGCGCGCATCGCCGCGTCCTGATCGCCGCCTGCCCTCACGGTGCCGCGGAGCGGGCGCCGTGGAGCACGTGGTACTGGCCGCGCTCCGAGATCACGGTCCAGTCGATCCACACCTCACCGTGGCGCTGCCGGCCGCCCACGCGGAACCGGCGACCATCGGGCCCGTCCACGAGGAGGACTTCGTGACCGTGCCGTACCATCGCCTGCACGGCGCGATCGATCTGGGCCAGGCTGGACACGGTGACGACGGGGCGGCCGTCGATCCCGTGCGTCATCTCGAGCGCCGCCCAGTGATGGCCGAACATGACGCCTGCCTCGGGGTGGCGCTCGATGGCGGAGACCGACGGCAGGATGCGAGTCGCGTACTTGTCCGCCAGGCGCGACGAGCGTGCGCCCAGGTTCTCGTGCGCCGAGAGGCCCCCGAGGCCGATCAGCACGAGGAGCGCGCTCCAGCGGGCGAGGCGTGGGGCGGGCGCGAGCTGATGCACGCCGAGCGCGACGAGCAGCGCGGTCAGCGGCACCAGCAGGAGCAGGTATCGCGGGCCGATCTGCATTCCGCCGTTGTTCGGGACGACGATGACGGTCCCGAGGAACGCGAGGAGCATCACCACGACGGTGCGCCGCGCGATCGCGCCGAGCGGACTCCGCGAGGCCAGCGTGGTGCCCACGAGCGCGAGCGCGGCCCACGTCAGCGGCATGTGCTCGAGCCAGATGTCGCGCAGCCCTCCGGCCAGGCCGATGGCCTCCGTGAGCCGCGTCGCCGAGTCCTGCGGTCGCTCGAGGACCTGGATCGCGTGGACGCCGAGCCACTCTCCGTACGTGGCGCGATTGAAGACGAAGTACACGCCGAGGACGGCGGCGAACGAGGCACCCGCCATCGCGACCGCGCGCCGCTGGCTCGACGGTAGCTGAGCGGCGAGCGCACAAGCGCCGAAGACCATCGCCTCCGGCCGCAGCCAGCACGCGAGCCCCAAGAGGAGCCCGGCGCGGAGGGCGCGCGAGCGCCGCGCGTCTCGCTCGAGGAGCATCAGATCCGCATAGCCGGCGAAGGCGAGGGCGACCGCGGGGGTGTGCTCCCAGAAGGTCGCGGCATAGAACGTCAGCGGAGTCGCGAACACGAGGAGCGCGAGCGCGACCGTCGAGGGGAAGGCGCCGACGCGCAGCGTGCGCAGCAGGACGACGAAGCGCGCCCACACCGCGAGGAGCCCGAGGACCGGGAGCACGTAGAGCCCTCGATCGCCGGCGAGCGCATACGCGGGGGCGGAGAGCGTGGGGAACGCCCACTCGAAGCTCGAGTACCACCGCCCCTCGAGCGCGTGCGCGAAGGGCGGGCGGAACGGATACATGCCCTGATCCCACAGCGCGCGGACCCAGCGCGGCTCGTCGAGCGCGAGCCACGGCGCCCAATCGCCCGCGAGGAGCTGGCGCACCATCAGCGCCTTGAGCCCACCGTCGCCCGAGAAGTAGACCTCCTCCGGGAGCGAGGAGAGCAGCGCGATCAGCCACGCGCACCCGAGCGCGATCACGCCGAGCGGGGCCGCGAGCCCGGCGAGCTTGCGCCACCTCGTCATGCGCTGCCTCTAGTTGGGGGGATCATCTCGACCGATCTCGCTTCAATCGAGGTCGAGCCAGCAGACGACGCTGCGGCGCGAGTCGAAGGGGACGCCCTCGGGGCTCTCGAGGTAGCGCTGGAACGCGACGCGCGTGCCGGCCACGTGGAG
>JAEZBP010000007.1 GCA_023427125.1 Pseudomonadota bacterium
TCCAAGACGCGCCGCAGGCGCTCCAGCGTCGTCCCGAGCAAGGCGCCCGGTATCGCCCGATGGGATCCGTGCGGCGAGTTTCAGACGAACCGCTGCTCAGCCGGGAAGCGAACGAGCGACGGGACACTCTCGTGAGCGACGCGCTCGTGCAGTGGGCCGAGCCGGAGGTCGGCGATGTGGTCGTGGTGCACTCAGCCTTCGACCAGCTCGACATCGTCAAGCGCGTGGTCGGCGTCGGCGGAGACCGCATCGAGATCCGAGGCGGCCTCGTCTACCGCAACGGAGCGGCGTTCGTCCGCCGTGCGCTCGGCCCGTGTCCGGACGACGAGGAGTGTCTGCACACGGAGGAGCGTGCGGGTGAGCGCGCATGGATCACGTCTCGCTCGGAGCTCGCGCTGCCGGACGACATGCCCGAGGTCGTGGTCCCACCGGGGCACGTGTTCGTGCTCGGCGATCACCGCGACCGCAGCAACGACAGCCGCAACCCGCGCATCGGGCCGGTGCCGTCCTCTCGTGTCAGGGGCCGCGCGGTCCTGATTTACTGGTCGAGCGACGAGGTTGCTCGCTATGAGCGCTTCGGGCAGGAGATTCGCTGACGTGAGCGACGAGCGGCGCAGGGCGGAGGCGACACTGGATGCGCGATCGCCGCTCGCCGATCCGGCGTCTCGCGTGCTCGCGCAGATCGTGGACACCCTCGCACCCTTCGCGCCGTTGCTCCTCCTCGGCCCCGTCGGCGTCGCGGCGCGAGAGCCCATGATCATCCGAGCGGGCCTCTGGGGCACCCTCGTCGCGGCGATCGCGCTGCTGGCGGTCGACGCTTGGTGGCTCCATCGCTACGGGCAGACGCTCGGCAAGCGCCTGATCGGTCTTCGCATCGTCTGCGCCGACGGCGCGCGCGCTTCGCTCGGACGGATCTTCTGGCGCAGGATCGTCCTGAGCGGTCTGCTCGGCGCCGTGCCGGCGTTGGGCTGGCTGTTCGCGCTCGCCGATGCGCTCTTCATCTTCAGCGCCACACGGCAGACGCTCCACGATCGGATCGCCGGCACGATCGTGGTCGACCTCCGCCGCGAGGCGCCCGTAGACATCGAGGCGGTGGCGGAGGAGCTCGGCTGAAGACTGTCGCTAAATCGGACCGAGCCCCGCAATCGAGCCGGGTCCGGCCGCAAGGCGGCGCGACGGAGACGTACGAAAGTACGTCGTGGAGCGCCAACGCCGCGGACGGGCCCGGATCGGCCGCGGGGCGCCGGGAGATCTTGCGACAGTCTTTGAGCTGCTTGGCGCACGCATTCGCGCAGGCCGAGGTGCGCGACCTTCCGTCCAGTCGTCGCTCCCCGTCCCTCCTGTTCAGCCGGGGATGAAGGCGCCGCTCGGCGTTCGCCGATCGGGGTGATTCTCGCGACAGTCGTGGGTCAGCAGTCGTGGCCGTCGAAGTAGATCGTGTAGTTCGAGCACGAGGCGCCGCTCACCCAGACGACGTGCACGAAGTAGTCGAAGTCGTCGTCGGGTCCGCTGGCGTCGGACTGGCTGACGATCACGGTCTCGTCGGCGCCGAGGGCGCGCGTGTTCGAGCTGCCGGCCAGCGTCCCGCAGGTGCTCCCGCGATAGACGCGCAGGTCGTAGTCGACGCCGGCCGGGACCGAGAGGCGGATTCGGTGCTCGATGGTGGCCGAGCAGGTCGAGTCCTCGCGCACGCGGCCGCGATACCAGCGATCGCGCCGGTCGGTGCGCGACGCGAACTGATCCCAGGTGGTGTTGCTGCCGCAGCCGGGCCAGTTGCAGTAGCGGTCGCCGTCGTAGGTCCCGACGTTGGAGTCGCCGATGGTCGATCCGCACGACCCGTAGGTCGTGTCGTGGTCGACCTCGCAGCCGTTGGCCGTCGAGCCGTCGCAGGTCGAGTGGCCGCTCTGACAGCCCGTCCACGCGCACGTGCCGCTCGAGCAGCTCGTCGTCGAGAACGGGCGGCTGCAGGTGGTCCCGCACGAGCCGCAGTTGCTGTTGGTGCGGAGGCTGGTCTCGCACCCGTTCGCCTGGTTCGTGTCGCACTGTCCGTAGCCGAACTCGCACGCGTCGATCCGGCAAGCGCGGGTGCTGCACGTCTCGCTGGCGTTCGCGAGCGCGCAGGTCGTGCCGCAGCTCCCGCAGTCGCTCAGCGTGTTCAGCGGCGTCTCGCAGCCGTTGGCGTGATCGCCGTCGCAGTTGCCCCAGCCCACGTTGCAGCTCACCACCCGGCACGTGCCCGTGCTGCAGCTGCCCGTGGCGTTGGCGGGGGCGCACGGCGTGTTGCAGTCGCCGCAGTTCGTGTTGGTGTTCGTCGGCGTCTCGCAGCCCGGCGCCGAGGTGCAGTCCGCGAGGCCCATCGCGCAGCCGGTGGGCACGCACGTGCCGCTGGCGCAGGACGCGCTGGCGCCCGGCAGGGTGCAGGCCACGTCGCACGCCGCGCAGTCGGTATTGGTGCGCAGCGAGCGCTCGCAGCCGTTGGACGCCACGCCGTCGCAGTCGGCGTAGTCGGAGCGGGTGCAGCTCACCACCCGGCAAGCGCCGGTCGAGCACTCACCGATGGCGTTCGCAGGTGCGCACGGGGTGCCGCAGGCGCCGCAGTCGGCGTTGGTCGTGGTGCTGGTCTCGCAGCCGTTGATCGGGCTTCCGTCGCAGTCGGCGCGGCGCGGATCGCACGAGCCGACCTGACAGGTCCCGCTCGAGCAGTCGCCGATGCCGAACGCCGGGCTGCAGCCGTTGCCGCACGCGCCGCAGTTGGTCAGCGTGTTCAGGGGCGTCTCACAGCCATCGGCCGGATCGCCGTTGCAGTCGCCGAAGCCCGCATCGCACACGGCCACGTCGCAGGTCCCGGTCGAGCAGTCGCCGGTCGCGTTGGCCGGATCGCACGCCATGAAGCAGCCGCCGCAGTGGACTTCGGTGTTGGTCCGTGTCTCGCACCCGTTCGCGCGGTCGTCGTCGCAGTCGCCGTAGCCCACCTCGCAGGTCCGGTTCTCGCAGACGCCGAGGTCGCTGCACGCCGACTCCGCGACGTGCGGGCCACGCGGGCAGAGCACGTCGGGGTCGCCCTCGTCGATCGTTCCGTCGCAGTCCTCGTCGCTGCCGGAGCAGGTCTCGGTGGCGTCGTCGTGGATCGCCGGATCGCTCTCGTCGCAGTCGATCCCGAGGCAGCCGACGCCGGCGCCGTGGAGGTCTCCGTCGGCGTCCACGCAACACCGCTCGCCCACCGGCGCGCACACCGGCTCGGGCAGGGTGGTCTCGTTGAAGCTCATCACGCAGTTGAAGCGCGGCGGGCAGTCCGGCAGGTCGATGTTGCACGCGGGCAAGCACGCCCGGTCACCGCTGCCGAGGTTCGCGCAGTAGAAGCCCGCGTTGCAGTCGTCGTCGACCTCGCACACCGAGCAGGTCATCCCGTCGGTGATCAGCGGCCCGCCGTCCTCCTCGGACCCCGCGTCGGGCGGCACCGTCGCGTCGGGCGTGACGACCGGACCGCCGTCGGGGCGGCCGCCGTCCATCCCGGCGCCCCCGTCGCGCGGACCGGTGTTGGCGGCGCAGGCATGGAGCAAGAGGAGGGTGAGGCTCGCGGCGGCCCGGGACAGGTTCGTCATGAAGGCTCCGATCGTACTCGCGCCACTCGCTCCGATCCATAGACGTCGCAGGGGCGGGGCCCGGCTGCCCGCGCGCAGCACCGGCAATCTCGGGCCGGCGGCGAGAGCTTCCGTCTCTCTCGCGGACCGGCCGCTCGAGGGTTGTCGGACATCACGGGGCTCGGAGAACGGCGAGCGGAGCGGTTCCCCGCTCACTGGAGGCCGCGCGCGGGAAGCGCCGACCGGTCGGGAGGACCGTTCCGCTCGGCCGCGCGCGAATGCGCACACCCGCTAACGAAGCCGGATCGCGATCATGAGCAGGCTGAGGAGCACCAGCCCGATCGGGAGCCCACCGCGGCCGCCGCTCGCCGCACGGCACGCGCAGCCGCTCGCCAGCACGTGCGTGCCGCCGCCGTCCACGCCGCTCGCCACGCCTCCGTCGGTGCGAGTGACGCCGCCGTCGCTCGAGGGCAGCTCACCGCACGAGAGATCCTCGTCGACCTCTCCGTCGCAGTCGTCGTCGGCGCCATTGCAGACCTCGACCGTCGCATGCTCGTCGATCTCGCCGTCGCAGTCGTCGTCGACGCCGTTGCAGCTC
>JAEZBP010000028.1 GCA_023427125.1 Pseudomonadota bacterium
TCCTCGAGGTGCGCGCGGCGCTCGACGTCCAGATGAGCATGCTCGCCGCGGAGCGGCGTACCGACGAAGACCTCGCGCGGATCGATGCCTCGCTCGCAGCGGTGCGGAGCGCGCTCCACGACCGGCCGCGCTACGACCGACTCTCGCTGCGACTGACACGCGACATCGCGCACGCAGCGCACAATCGCATCTTCGAGATGATGGTGTGGTGGCACCAGACGGTCGCCACCGATCTCTCGGATATCTTCCGCGTGGTGCGCCCGGCGAACGAGCCGCACCTGCAGGGTCTCAGCCTGCTCGTGGAGCTGATCCGGGGTCGCGAGGTCGAGCAGGTCCGCACGCTCGTCACCGCGTTCCACGAGTGGGCCACGCCGCGGATGCTCGCGGCCGCCGCGCTCTCGACAGGCGAGCCATTGAACGACGTGATGGAGGGACTGCGATGATGGAGCTGATCACCACCGGCGCGAGCCATGCGACGAGCAACGCGAAGAGGGAGCGGAGCGTCAAGCGCGCCGGCAAGGGCTCGCTCGAGCGGGTGGGCGACGTCAACGTGCTCAGGGTCTCCGGCAGCTTCTATGAGATGGGGCGCCAGCACGGCGAGCTGCTCTCGCGCGAGATCGCCGAGGGCACGATCCCCTACTACCGGAAGATCGTGGAGAAGCTGATGGGCAAGTCGGCCCTCGGCCCGCTCTCGCCGCTCGTCTGGTCGGGCCTCCAGACCACGCTCGGCCGGCGCGTGGCGCGCCAGCTCCCCGCCTTCGCGCGCGACACCATCCGCGGCATCGCCGAGGGCTCGGGCCTCGACCCGCAGATCTTCACGGACGGCTGCACGATGCCGGACTCGATGATGTGGGTCGCCGCGCGGCTCATGCAGCTCCGCGGGCACGGCCCGGCGGTGGCCCACCGCATCGCGCTCGGCCTCGGGTGTACGAGCGCGGTCGCGTGGGGCGACGCGACGAAGGACGGCGCGCTGCTCCACGCGCGCAACTTCGACTACCACGGCGTCAGCACGTGGCCGAAGACCAAGACCGTGATCTTCCACGAGCCCGACGAGGGGCAGCGCTACGTGTCGGTCGCGGCGGCGGGCGTGGGGCTCGGCGGCATCACGGCGATGAACGAGGCAGGCCTCTCGCTCACGGTGCACCAGCACATGTTCACCGATCGCACGGCCCTCGGCGGGACGCCGATCGGCTGCGTCGGGGACGTGGTGATGCGCGAGGCGAAGAACCTCGATGACGCGCAGCGCATCCTCGAGTCGCACACGCCGGTCGGGTGCTGGACCTACGTGGTGACCGACGGCAACGCGCGCGAGGTGCTCTGCTACGAGGAGAACCCCGAGCGCAGTGTGGCCAAGCGCGTGCGTGAGGAGGGCACCTTCGGCTACGCGAACATCTACCTCGACGAGGAGCTCGGCAAGAGCGAGATCGATCTCTACGGCTCGTACTGGCGGCACAACCTCGGCCGGCACCGCCGCGCGAACGAGCTGCTCGAGGAGCGGCGGGGCGCGCTCGATCCGCAGGCGATGGCCGAGATCCTCGGCGACAGCGGCGACCCGCGCTGCCGCGTGCGCGACTCGATCGCGATGGTCATGACCGTCGGCTCGGTCGTCTTCCGGCCCGAGGACGGAACGGTGTGGGTCGGCACCGGCGAGGCGCCGACCAGCCATGGCGCGTTCGTGCCCTTCTCGCTCGAGGCGATGGGGCACGCGCCCGAGCGCGGCACGCTCGAGGTCACGCCGGCGCCCGAGGCGGGCGCGGCCTTCGAGAGCTTCCGCCGCGCGTACGTCGCCTACCTCGACGAGGGCGATGTGCGCGGCGCCTCGGAGCACGCGCGCGATGCGTGCGCGGCGCAGCCGAGCGAGCCGCTCTATCACGCGCTCTGTGGGCTCTTCGCGATCGAGCTGCGAGAGGCGAGGGACGCCGAGGCGGCGTTCGATCGCGCGCTCGAGCTCGGCCACCCGGACAGCGAGCGCATCGCGAGCTTCCACTTCTGGCGTGGCCGCGCGCGCGACCTCGCCGGCCGGCGGGAGGCCGCGAAGGACGACTACCGCCGCTCGCTCGGCTACCACGCCGATCCGCAGGTCCGCGCCGCCGCCAAGAAGAACCTGCGCCGCCCCTTCACCGAGCGCGCCGCGCGCAAGGTCCACGTCGACGTGTCGATGGTCGACGTGGTCTCGCCCTGATTTTCCCCTGATTCCCCCGGGCGAGGGTACGATCGCTCGTCATCTCGGAAGAGCTTCTAGGACGATTGGAGAGCACATGAAGATCCCTGCGCGCGGAATGAGTCGAGACGAGGTGATGGCGGAGCTGGCGAAGGCGCGCGAGGCCGACACCGACTTCCGCACGGGGCGCATGTTCGGCTTCGCCTACGACGCCGGCCGTGAGGTCGAGCGCGTCGGCAAAGAGGCCTACGCGGCGTTCTTGAGCGAGAACGCGCTCGACCCGCGCGTCTACCCGAGCCTGCGGCGCTTCGAGCTCGACATCGTCAGCATGTGCAAGGAGCACCTGCGCGCCGGGCCCGAGGTGGTCGGCACGTTCACGAGCGGTGGCACCGAGAGCATCCTCCTCGCGGTCAAGGCCGCGCGCGACTTCGCCCGCGCGAACCGGCCCGAGATCCAGGTGCCGGAGATGGTGGTCCCGATCACCGCGCACGCCGCCTTCCACAAGGCCGCACACTACTTCGACGTGAAGCTCGTGCCGGTCACGGTGCACCCCGAGACCTACCAGGCCGACCTCGACGCGGTGCGCGCGGCGATCGGCCCGAGCACGATCCTCCTCGTCGGCTCGGCGCCCGGCTTCGCGCACGGCGCGATCGATCCGATCCGCGAGCTGGGCCAGATCGCGCTCGAGAACGAGCTGCTCTTCCACGTCGACGCGTGCATCGGCGGCTTCTTGCTGCCCTACGTGAAGCGCCTCGGGCGCGACGTGCCCGACTTCGACTTCTCGGTCCCGGGCGTGAGCAGCATGTCGATGGACCTCCACAAGTACGCGTACTGCGCGAAGGGCGCGTCCCTCGTGCTGCTGCGCGACAAGGCGCTGCGGCAGCACCAGATCTTCTCGTGCGCCGAGTGGACCGGCTACAGCATGGTGAACACCACCGTGCAGAGCACCAAGAGCGGCGGCCCGATGGCCGGCGCGTGGGCGGTGCTCCACCACATCGGCGACGAGGGCTACCTCGCGCTCACCCGCCGCGCGATGGACGCGACCGATCGGCTGATCGCGGGCATCGAGGCGATCGAGGATCTGAAGGTGATGGGCACGCCGGTGATGAGCCTCCTCGCTTTCTCGTCGGACACGGTCGACGTCTTCCACATCGCCGACGAGCTGAAGCTCCGCGGCTGGATCGTCGGGCCGCAGCTCGCGTACGGACCCTGCAAAGAGAGCATCCACTTCACCCTCGGCCCGACGCACGACGCCACCGTCGATGCCTTCCTCGTCGACCTGCGCGCGAGCGTGGAGGCCGCCAAGAAGCTCGGCCCGAGCCCGCTCGCCGAGCAGCTCCGCGCGACGTTCGCCGGCATGAAGCCCGAGGACGTGAAGCCCGAGGTGCTCTCGCAGATGCTGGCGATGGCCGGCGCCGAGGGGACCGCGCTCCCGGAGCGCGAGGCCGAGGTCAACCAGATCCTCAACGCGATCCCGCGCGCGCTCGGCGCTCGCCTCCTGGCCGGCTACGTCAACGAGCTCTTCATCGGGGAGTGACGGGTCGCGCCCGCAGCGCTCACTGCCACTCGACGACGAACGTGCAGCGATCGCCGCCGCGCACCTCGCACGCCGGATGCGTGCACCGCACCGCCTTCGCGCCGACGGCCTCGAAGAGCGCGCCGACGTACGCAGTGAGGAACGTGCAGTGCGCTTCGGTGGGCCGCCCGAACCCTCGGAGGTCGCCGCGCGCGCGAGCCCGGGCCTCGCGCGTGATGGTCCAGGTGCCGGTGTCGTAGAAGCGAGACCAGAACTGACCGGTCTTCTCGAGCACCAGAGCTGGGTTCGCGAAGCGGAAGAAGAGCCGGTGGATGCGGTTGACGTGCCGGTCGGCGCTGAAGCGGCCGAAGCCGCGCCACGCCTCCTCCGGGCTCGTCCCGAGCGCCGCCGGCAGCGCCGCGAGCGCGCGCATCTGGTGGTCGAGGTCGTACCATGCGACCGCGACCGCCTCGTCGAACCAGCGACGGTCCTCCTCGCCCAGCGCGGCGCGCAGGCGCTCGACGGCGCCGCGCTCGGCCGCGAACGCCCTGAGGTCCGCGGTCGTGATCCCCTTGATACGCGCCATCCTCGAAGAGTACCTGAGCGCGCGTCACATGCCCCGCGCTGACCGCCGGCCATCGAGGATCCGCTGTTGATCTTGGGTCAGGTGGTTCTTGATGCGCACCAGGAGCCGCAGGTGGTCGAGCTTGATGGCGCGCTCATCGTCCGCGACGCGCGCGGCAGCCTCCATCGCTCGCTCCTCGTCGACACGCGGAGCGGCCACGATCCCGGCGAGGGCCTCGCGGTGGGCCCGCAGCTCGATCTCGGCGTCGACGAGCGCGGACTGCGATCGCTGGAGCTCCGCGCGGATCGCGGCGCGCTGCGCGTCGGTCAGCCCGATGGCGGTCTGATGGTCCAGCACGAGCTCGGCGGAGTAGAGGTGCGACTCGACCTCGGTGCCCGCCGGCGCGACCCCCTCGGGCGCGCCACGGTCCTGTGCACGATCCTGTGCGGCACAGCCGCTCAGCGCGATCAGCACGATCATCCATCGGACGTTCAGTCGATTCATCACCACGCCTCCCCGATCTGAGCGATCGGATCGTCCATCGAGACCACGCTCGCGCTCGGCGGCTCCAGCAAGAACGCGAGCGATCCCGCCGGTCGCTCGGGTGCAGACACGACCTCGTCCGCCGGCCACCGCGCCCAGATCGCGATCGCCACGACCGCAGCGGCGGCGAACGCGGCGGCGAAGAAGGCGCCCGTCCGTGCACGGCGCGCGCTGGCTCGGCGCTCCGCTTCGGACTTCATGCGCGCGAACGATGGCGCGCTCGCGCGGTCGTGGGCACGGAGCGCGTCGAACGCGCGGCGCAACTCATCGTCCTGCATGCGCGGCCTCCTTCTCGATCAGGAGCTCGGCCATCCGCTTCTTGGCGCGGTCGTAGTGGACCCGCGCCGTGCCCACCGTGACGCCCATCGCGTCGGCCGCCGCCTCGACGGTCATGTCCTCGTAGAATACGAGGTGCAGGACCTGTCGCTGCCTCTCCGGCAAGCGAGCGAGCAGACCGAGCAGCGCGCGAGCGGCCTCGGATCGCGACGCGCTCTCCTCGGGTGAGGGAGGCGCCTCCGACACCCGCGGTGGAGAAGGGCGCGCGCGCGCACGCCGCCGGTGCTCCTCGGCCGTCCACCGGATCACGCCGAAGAGCCAGGTCTTCAGGCTCGCGCGCCCGCCGAACGTCGCGCGCCCATCCGCGATCTTCTCGTACACGGTCTGCAACACGTCCTCCGCTTCACTCTCGCCGCCGGCGCACGCGCGGGCCCACGCGAAGCTCGCTGGGTGGAGCTCCTCGATCGCCCGCCAGCGCGATGCTGCGTCGTGGTCCATGCGTGCGCGCCCGGTTGTACATGATCAGCGGATCGGCGAGCGGCGGCGAAGCCCGAGGCGCACCGCTCGAGTCACGCTGGCGACCGTCAGGAGGCCGAGAGCGAGCATCAGCGCGGTGGGCGCGAGCCCCACGATCACGGTCCCGGCGCCGACCGCGAGCGCCTGCGCCGCGCTCACGCCCCACGACGCCGCCGAGCCGAGCGTGCTCCACGGCTCCATCCAGAACGCGACGCGCGCGCGAGCGACCTCGACGTCCACTCGCGCGTACTCGATGCGCTGCTCGAGGCCGGCCCGCTGTGCGTCGAGCTGCTCGATCCGCGCGCGCACGCCGGCCAGGCGCTCCTCCACCGCGATCACGTCGGCGAGCGTGTCGGTGCGATCGCTCATCAGCGCCAGGAGGCGCTCCTCCTCACGCCGGGCGCTCGAGAGCCTCGCGCCGAGGTCCACGCGCTGATCCGTCACGTCCTCGACATCTTCGCTCTCTCGCGTCACCTCCGCGACCCGCCGCGCCTCGTGCCGAAACGCCGGGAGGCGCGCGGCCGGCACCCGCAGCACCAGCGACGCGTGCCCCGGGTTCGAGCTGGCGCGCTCCACGTAGCCCTCCTCGCGCGCGACGAGCGCGCGCAGCGCCTCCTCCGCTGCCGAGACGTCGTCGGTCTCGAGATCCAAGGTGAGCGTCAGCACGCGAGCGCGCGGCCCGAGGTTCGACGCTGGCGGGGGCGGCGCAGGATCGGCGTCCGACGCGCTCGAGCAGCCGAAGAGCGCGAGCGCACAGAGAGCGAGCCAGGGTGAACGAAGGCGCTGGATCACGGGCACGTCCTTTCGGTGATGGCCTGAGTGATCCGAGCGGGCGGCCCGTATGACAGCCGATCACGATCCGCTGGCGTCGAAGAAGGCGTCCGCGTCGGCGTAGGTGAAGCCGAGGCGGGCGGCGATCGAGCGGTCGGCGGCGGACGTTCCGATCATCCGCGAGCGGGCCGGATCGATCCGGTGCCGCGCCATCAAGCTCAGCGCGAGGCCGGGGAGCGGCTTTCGGCACCAGCAGATCGGCGGGCCCGCGGGGTGTGTGCAGGTCTCGATCGCGAGCGGCCTCCCGATCGCGCTCGCGATCGCGGCGTACGCGACCTCCATGGCGGCGCGATCGCACAGCGGCTGCCAGCTGGTCGCGAGGAGCAAGCCCGGGTGCTCCCGGAGGATCGCGACGCGCCTTCGATCGAGCGTGACGCCACCGGCGTCGAGGCGCGCGAAGGCGTCGAGGCTCACGATGGTCGCCGCCTCCACGAGCCTCGCATCCGCCTCGCGTACGAAGGGCGCGCGCTCGATCGCGGAGAAGCCCTCGTCCGGGTGAGGCGGCTCGAGCCCTCGCGCGTAGCGGTGCTGCACGCGGGGATCGAAGGCGCTCGGATCCTTCTTCGTCGCGCGCGCCATCTCCTCGGGCGAGAGCAGCCGGCCGTGACGCTCGAGGATGCGGCGGACGGCGTTGATCTGCGCCTCCTCGAGCGGTGTCTCGAGCCACACGCAGCGCACCGGGACGCGGTGGCGCCAGGCGACGTCGAGCACCTCGTGGCGGAGCGCGCGGGTGGTGTAGGTGTTGTCGAGCACGACCCTGCGCTCGCCGCTCGCAAGCGCCACGTCGAGCGCCTTGGTGATCGCCCGGAGCGTCCCGCCGCGCTCGTCGCGGTTCAGGCGCAGGTATCCATCGGCGACGAAGCGCGCGACGCGCGTCGACTTCCCGGCGCCGGGGATGCCCATCAGGAGCACCACCTCACCCTCGGCGCCCGCGCCCGGCTTACGCGCGCTCCGCGGCTCGCGGAGCAGCCTCCCGAGCGGGAAGCGCTCGTCGAGCGCGCGCCTCGCCGCGTCATCGAGGGCGATCGATCCGGCGAGCGCCGCCTCCCTCGCGTGCTCGATCGTCGTGGCGCCCGGCAGCGGGATGGCGCCGAGATCGTAGAGCCACGCCAGCACGAGCTGGTGCGGGGTGAGGCCGCGCTCCGCCGCGAGAGGAACGAGCACACGATCACGCGCGATCTTCGGTGCGCGCTTGGGCCCGCCGAAGGGGGAGTGCGCGAGCAGCAGGAGCCCGCGCGCCTTCGCGAGCTCCGGCACGCCGCCACGAAGCGAGTCCTCGTCGAAGGGTGAGAGGGCGAGCTGCACCGAGCGGATCTCGGCGAGGTCCATCGCCTCTTCGAGCTGATGAGCGCTCACGTTCGAGAGCCCGATCGCCTCGACGAGCCCCTCGTCCTTCAAGCGTGCGAGCGCGCGGACGCTCGTCGCGAGGGGCACCTGCGGATCGGGCGCGTGGAGCTGATAGAGATCGAGCGCGCTCACGGAGAGCGCCCGGAGGCTGGCCTCGCACGCCGCGCGCAAGTGGCTCGCCCTCCCATCGGGCACCCACTTCCCTCCCGGTCGCGTGAGCCCGCCCTTGGTCGCGACGAGCACGTTCGCCACGCCCGCGCCGGCGATGACGCGCTCGTTGTGCCCGCGCTCGCCCTCGTCCCACGCGTACGCGTCGGCGGTGTCGAGGAGCGTCGCGCCGGCGGCGACCGCGGCCCGGACCACCTCGCGAGCGCGCGCCGGATCCCGCGAGGGATCGGGCGAGAGCCGCATGCATCCGAAGCCCACGTAGCGCGCGCTCACCGGGTGGAGCCTAGCCCTTCGTCCCACGAGCGCCTCCTCGC
>JAEZBP010000140.1 GCA_023427125.1 Pseudomonadota bacterium
GCCACGATGCGCTCGAGGATCGTCCGCTCACGCCCGAGCAGCTCGCGCGAGCGGACCTCGAGCGCGGCGTGCGGATTGCGCACCGCCGAGGTCGTGACCCCCGGCGCCGGCGTGTCCCTCGGAGCGCTCCTCGCCGCGCTCGTGCTCGCCCCGGGCACCGCGGAGCTCCCGGGCTCGGACGGCGCACGCGCGCTCGCGCCCTCCGGGCAGCTCGCGAGCTCCTGCTCGATCGCCTCCGCGATGCAGACCGGCGCTTGCGCCTTCGCGCGCGGCGCGACCGAGGTGATCGCGACGCTCACCGAGAGGACGCACGTCCCCCACCGCGATGCCCAACGCATCTCGTCCATCTCGCTCCTCCTCGCCTTGTGCTCACGGGGCCGCGCAATGCGCCGCCGTGCCGTGCTCCAACGCGCTTTGAGGAGCGGCTCGACGGGTCCTTGGGTGCCGAATGCTCAGCTCTGCCAGAGCAGCGCGAGCTCGAGCTCGAGCGCATCGAACGGCTCGGCGTGCACACGCGCATCGGCGCGCACGGTAGTCACGAGCCGGTAGGTGCCGCCGTCGAGCCGCAGGACCTCGAGCGTGCGCACCAGCGGATCGACGATCCAGACGTGCGCCACCTGCTCGCGCGCGTAGAGCGGCACCTTCTCCGCGCGGTCGACGTCCTCGGTGCTCGGGGAGACGACCTCACAGACCCAGTCGGGCGCGAGCGTGAGGTAGGGCGCGTCGGGCATCTCGGGCATCCGCGTGCGCCGCCAGCCCGCGAGGTCCGGGACCAGGATGTCCGGATCGGGCCCGAGGTGGAGCTCCGGCTCGTCGAGGATGATCCACCCGCCCGGCCCGCCATTCGTGCCCCGATCGAAGGGGCCATCGAGCACGGCACCGAGGCGAGATGACGAGCGCGCGTGACGCGTGCGAGGACGCGCGAAGGTGTAGAGGGTCCCGTGGATCACCTCGGCGACCACGTGATCGGGCTGCGCGAGGACGTCTTCGTAGGTCGCGCGCCGGCGTGCGGGATCTCCCATGGCTCCAGAAACATAGACGATCCCCCGCCCCGGATCGAAGCGCGCAGCCGTCCCGTGCGCCAACGCGTCGAGGAGCGACTCGGCCAGTCCTTGGGCGAAATCCTCGACCGATCTGCTCGATCGATGCATAAGGGGGGCGCTGGTGTTTGCCCTCATCGTGACGACCCTGGCCCTCGCCCCGGTCGCCGCTTGGCTCGGGCGTCGTCCTGCGCGCTGGGCGCGCCTCGCTGCGATCGGGCCCCTCGCCGCGACCGTGTGGCTCGCGCTCGCTTACACCTCCGTGCTCGGCGGCGAGGCGCGCGTCGAGACGCTCGCGTGGGTCCCGCAGCTCGGGCTCTCCCTCACGTTCCGCCTCGACGGGCTCAGCGGGCTCTTCGCGCTGCTCGTCCTGGGCGTCGGGAGCGGCGTCGTCTTCTACGCCGCCTCCTACTTCGACGGCCACCCGCACAGCGGCCGCTTCCAGGCCACGCTCTTCGCGTTCATCGCCGCGATGCTCGGCGTCGTGCTGAGCGATAACGGGCTCGCGCTCTTCATCTTCTGGGAGCTGACCGGCTTCACCTCGTATCTCCTGATCGGCTTCGAGCACGAGAAGCCCGAGGCGCGCCGCGCCGCGCTCCAGGCGCTCCTCGTGACCGGCTGCGGCGGGCTCGCGCTCCTCGGTGGCGTCGTCCTCCTCGCGCAGGTGACCGGCAGCACGTCGCTGACGCTCCCGCCGGGCGCCGCCCCGGTCCCCGAGCACCCGCTCTACCCCGGGATCGTGGTCTGCTTCCTGCTCGCGGCGTTCACCAAGTCGGCCCAGTTCCCCTTCCACTTCTGGCTGCCCAACGCCATGGCCGCGCCGACGCCGGTCAGCGCCTACCTGCACTCGGCGGCGATGGTGAAGGCCGGGGTCTACCTCGTCGCCCGCATGACCCCCGCGCTCGGCGACGACCCAAGGTGGAACCTGCCGATCGTCATCGCCGGAGGCATCACGATGCTCGGCGCCGCCGCCCGCGCGATGCGCGAGCGCGACATGAAGAAGATCCTCGCGTACACCACCATCGCCGCGCTCGGGACGATCATGTTCCTCTTCGGGCTCGGGACGGAGGCGTGCCTCGCGGCGGGCCTCGTCTACCTGCTCGCCCACGCGCTCTACAAGGGCGCGCTCTTCTTGGTGACCGGCATCGTCGATCACGAGGCGCACACCCGCGACGTGTCCCGCCGCTCGGGGCTCCGGCGCGCGATGCCGTGGACGGCCGCCGCCGGTGGGCTCGCGGCGGCGTCGATGGCCGGGCTGCCTCCCTTCCTCGGCTTCCTCGGGAAGGAGCAGGCCTACGCGGCGGTGCTCGACCAGCCGCTCCTCGCGCCCGTGCTCCTCGGCGCGCTGATCGTCACGAGCGCGCTCCTCGGCGCGGGCGGCCTCATCGTGGGCGTCGGCCCCTTCTTCGGCGCGCGCGATCCGGAGCTCGAGGTGCACGAGGCCTCCCCCGGCCTGTGGATCACGCCGCTCGCGCTGGCGGTGCTCGGCGCGGTGGCGATCCTCTCGGGCGCGCTGGGCGAGCCGCTGAGCGCCGCGGCCACCGCGGCGGCGGGCGCCCCCTTCACCGTCGACACGTCCCTCTGGCACGGCCTCTCGATCCCGCTCGTGGCGAGCGCCGGCACCCTCGCGCTGACCGCGCTCCTCTACTCTCAGCGCGCGCGCCTGCGCACGCTCGCCTGGCCCGAGCGCTGGAGCACCGAGCGCCTCTACGACGGCGCGCTCCGGGTCGCCGACGCGATCAGCGATCGCCTCGCGCCGCCGCTCCAGTACGGGTCGCTCCCCGCCTACGTCCTGAACTTCATCGTGACGACGACCGTCCTCGTCGTCGGGACGTTCGCCTTCTCCACGTTCAGCGTCTCGGCCGACCTGCTCACGCCGCGGCTCCACGACCTCCTGGTGGTCACGCTCATCATCTCGGCCGCGATCAGCGCGGTGCGCGCCAAGACCAACATGACGGCGGTGCTCTCGCTCGGGACCGCGGGCTACGGCGTCGCGCTCACCTTCGCCCTCTACGGCGCGCCCGATCTGGCGATGACGCAGTTCGCGGTCGAGACGCTGACCGCGGTGATCTTCGTCTACGTGTTCTGGCGCTTCCCGCGCGTGGTCGAGCGCAGCACCCTGCGGACCCGGCTGCGCGACGCGGCGGTCTCGATCGCGGCCGGCGCGATGATCGCGGCCTTGACCTTCAGCGCCGCGGTGAACCCGACGAGCTCGCGTCTGCGCGAGTTCTTCGCCGAGGCGGCGCCCACGTTGGCGCACGGCCGCAACATCGTGAACGTCATCCTCGTGGACTTCCGCGCGCTCGACACCCTCGGCGAGATCACCGTGCTCTCCATCGCGGCGGTGGGCGTGGCGGCCCTCCTCCGCATGGCGGCGGCCGAGAAGAAGGAGAAGGGATGAGCTCCCTCATCTTGCGCGCGGCGGCACGCGTGCTGATGCCGCTCCTGCTCGTCTTCGCGGCCTTCCTCTTGGGGCGAGGCCACAACGAGCCCGGCGGGGGCTTCGTGGCCGGCCTCGTGGTCGCCGTCGCGTTCGTGCTGCGCATGCTCTCCGAGGGAACGGTGGCCGCCCGCACGGCGCTCCTCGTGCACCCGACCAAGCTGATCGCCACCGGCCTCCTGCTCGCGCTCGCCAGCGGCTTCGTCCCGCTCGCGCTCGGCCGCCCCTTCCTGACCGCCTGCTGGATCGAGGTCGGTCCCCCGGAGTGGGAGCTCTTGATCGGCACTCCGCTCTCCTTCGACGTCGGCGTGTGCCTCGTGGTGATCGGCGTCGTCCTCACGATGACCTTCGACCTGGCGGAGGATTGAGCGGATGGAGCTCTTGCTCGCCATCACCGCTGGCGCGCTCTACGCCGCAGGCCTCTACCTGCTGCTCCGCCGCCGGCTCGCCCAGCTCATCGTGGGCCTGGGCCTGCTCACGAACGGCACCAACATCCTCATCTTCACCTCCGGCGGGCTGACCCGCGCGATCCCGCCGGTGGTGCCGGAGGGGAGCGAGTCCCTCGAGCCGCCCTTCGCCGATCCCGTCCCGCAGTCGCTCATCCTGACCGCGATCGTCATCGGCTTCGGCGTGCTCGCGTTCACGCTCGTCTTGGCGCACCAGGTCCACCGCATGAACGGCAGCGACGACCTCGGAGACGGCGGCTGATGGCGTCGCACCTCATCCTCCCGATCGCGGTGCCCATGCTCACCGGGGCGCTGATGCTCCTCATCTCGAACCGGCACTGCCAGCGCTGGGTGGCGTTCATCGGCGCGTGCGCGCTCCTGGCCTCGGCGATCGCCGTCGCGGCGACGGTGCACACGAGCGGGATCCAGGTGCTCCACTCGGGCGGGTGGGCCGCGCCCTTCGGCATCGTCCTCGTGGCGGATCGGCTCTCCTCGATCCTGCTCGTCGCCGTCGGCGTGGTGGGGGTCGCGGCCACCGCGTTCGCCTTCGCGGGCGTCGATCCGCGGCGCGAGTCGGCCGGCTACCACCCGGTGATGATGGTCTTGATGATGGGCGTCTCGGGCGCGTTCCTGACCGGCGATCTCTTCAACCTCTACGTGTGGTTCGAGGTGATGCTCGTCGCGTCGTTCGTGCTCATGGCGCTCTATCGGAACCGGACGCAGATCCGAGCCGCGTTCACCTACGTCACCCTCAACCTCCTCGCCTCGGCGATCCTGCTCACGGTGCTCGGCCTGCTCTATGGGAAGACCGGGACCCTGAACCTCGCCGATCTGTCGCGGCAGTGGTCGAGCGGAGATCCGCCCCCGCTGCACCTGCCGATGGCCGCGCTCTTCTTCACCGCCTTCGGCATCAAGGCCGCGCTCTTCCCGTGGTTCTCGTGGCTCCCGGCGTCCTATCACGCGCCGCCGGCCGCGGTGAGCGCCATCTTCGCCGGCCTGCTGACGAAGGTCGGCGTGTACTCGATGTTCCGGGTCTTCACGCTCTTGTTCCGCGACGTGCACCCGGCGGCGCCGACCTTCGTCCTGGTGATCTCGCTCGTCACGATGGTGATCGGCGTGACGTGCGCGCTCACGCAGCGTGACCTGCGGCGCATCCTCTCGTTCAACCTCGTGGGCCACATCGGCTTCACCACGATGGGCCTCGGGCTCGCCACGTCCGCCGGCCTCGCCGGCTCGCTGCTCTACGTCCTCCACCACATCCTGGCGATCACGAACCTCTACCTCATCGCCGGCATCTTCCTGCGCATGCGGCGCACCAGCGAGCTCGACCGGCTCGGCTCGATGTACCGCGCGCACCCCTACGTCTCGCTCCTCGCGCTCGTGCCCCTCTTCGCGCTCGCCGGCGTGCCGCCGCTCTCCGGGGCGATCGCGAAGATCGCGCTGGTGCGGGCGGCGTTCGAAGCGGAGGTCTACTGGGCGGGCGGCGTCGCGCTGGTCGTGAGCCTGCTCAGCCTGCTCTCGATCGCGCGCGTGTGGGACGCCGCGTTCTGGAAGCCGGCGCCCGAGGATCCGCCGCCCGCGCAGCCGAGCTGGAAGCAGCTCGTGCCGATCGGCGGGCTCACGGCGCTGACGCTGGCGTTCACGGTGGCGGCCGGCCCGCTGGTCGAGCTCACCACGACGATCGCGTCGGACCTCCTCGAGCCCGACGCCTACATCCGGGCCGTCCTCGACCAGGCGGAGTGAAGCGATGCTGGTGGCCAACCTCTTGCTCGCGTTCACGTGGGCCGCGCTCCAGGGAGAGTTCACGCTCGCGAACCTCATCCTCGGCTTCGTGCTCGGCTACCTCGTGCTCGGCGCGCTGGCGCGCGGCGGCGTGCTGCCCTCGACCTACGGCAAGCGGGCGAACGCGGTCCTCTCGCTAGCCGTCTTCCTCTTCTGGGCCTTCATCGCCGCCAACATCCGCATGGCGGTCGACGTGGTCCGCGCCGAGAGCCACCTCGAGCCGGGCATCGTGCGCGTGCCGCTCGACGCGCGGACCGACTACGAGATCCTCTTCCTCAGCACGATCATCAACCTCACTCCGGGGACCATCGCGGTGGACGTGACGAGCGATCGATCGGCGCTCTTCCTGCACGTGATGCACGTCGCGTCGCCCGAGGAGGTGCGCCGAGAGATCAAGGAATCGTTCGAGCGGCGGGTCCTCGAGATCATGCGCTGAGAGGGACGACACCGTGCTCTACGTCGTGATGCAGATCGTCCTCGTCGTGCTGGTCGTCTCCCAGCTGATCGCGCTCTGGCGCCTCTGGCGCGGGCCGACGCTGCCCGACCGCATCGTCGCGATGGACCTCATCGCGGTGCTCACGGTCGGGACCATCATCACCACGACGGCGGGCACCGGGCAGCGCGGGCTGCTCGACGCGGCGAGCCTCATCGCCCTCGTCGGGTTCATGGGGACGCTCGCCTATGCCTGGTTCTGGCTCAAGTGGAGGCCGTGATGATCATCCTCGAGTGGATCACCGCGCTGCTCCTGCTCATCGGGGCGCTCCTCAGCTTCCTGGCGGCGGTCGGCGTCCTGCGCTTGCCCGACACGCTGCTGCGCATGCAGGCCTCGTCCAAGGCCTCGACGCTCGGCCTCGCGTGCTTGATCGCCGGCACGGCGCTCCAGTTCCCCGAGGTGTCGGTGATCGTCCGGCTCGGCGCGCTCGCCTCGTTCATCATGCTGACCGCGCCGCTCACCGCGCACATCGTCGCGCGGGTCACGCTCCATCGCCGCACCCCCCTCTGGGAGGGGACGATCCTCAACGAGCACGAGCCCAGCGAGTGCGCCCCCGGCCCCGGTGGCCCGCCCGAGGAGGATCCCGACCCGGGCTGAGCATCCGGCGTCGCGCGGCCCAGCGAACTTGGGTTACCCTGGCGCCACGTGGGGCACGCGGCGCACTTCCTGCGACGGCTCGACCGCGTCTCGGACGCGCAGGTCGAGCTCGCGCTGACGCTCTACCGCGACGAGGCGCTGCTCGCGGAGGTGCTCCGCGGCGCCTCGCTCGCCGAGGGGGCCGAGCGCGTCGCCATCTCGCTCGACGATCCGATCGAGGGCCCCTTCGTCGTCGTGACGCGAGGGGGGCGCTTCGTGACGTGCCTCGGCGCGGGGATGCGC
>JAEZBP010000157.1 GCA_023427125.1 Pseudomonadota bacterium
CACCGTGGAGAACGGGCCGTCGACGAGGGGCTCACCGATCCCGATCGCCCATCGGATGCGCCCGTCGGCGAGCGCGGCGTCGAGCTCGCCTTGGAAGGTGCGGTCCGGGAGGAGGTCCTCTCCGATCGTGATGGCGGCGGCGCCAGCGTTGTCGATGCCGCTCAGGCGCGGATCGAAGGACGCGGTGTAGTCCCGGAACGCCTCCTCGCAGTCGCTGGCGCGCGCGATCCGCTCGGAGTCCTGGCCGTCGAGGTCGAGCCCGGGGCTGGACTGCTCGGGGCTGAGGACGGGCGCGAACGTGACGTGGGTCAGGAGGAACGCGCGGCCTTCGAGCGCGGCGAGCTCCATGCTCGGCGGCGTGCAGACGTCGCAGTCGGGGTTCACGAGGGGGCTCGGGCTGCAGCCGGCGACCCACGCGAGCAAGGCGACCGTGACGCGACGCACGTCACCCATCCTACTCCTGCGTTGGGCGTGCGAGGAGCGCCATCCTTGCGCGCGCCGGCGGGTGTCTACCCACAGGGCCGATGGGTCGCCGCGTCCTCGTCGCCGGAGTCGGCAACGTCTTCTTCGGCGACGATGCTTTCGGCGTGGAGGCGGCCCGCCGGCTCCATGCGCGCGGGTCCCTCCCCGGTGGCGCGGTCGCGACCGACTTCGGTGTGCGCGGGCTCCACCTGGCCCAGGCGCTGAGGGACCCGCTCGAGCTCTTGATCGTGCTCGAGATCGCGCCGCTCGGCGGACCGCCGGGCTCCCTCTACGTCATCGATCCGGCGGACGAGGCGCGCCGGCTGGGGAGCGAGGAGGGGTGCTCGCTCGACATCCCGCTGGTCCTCGACGCCGTCCGGGCCTTCGGGGCCCCTACGCCGCGGGTGCGCATCATCGGCTGCGAGCCCTCGGACCTCGGGGCCCGAGTGGGGCTGAGCGAGGCGGTGGCGGGCGCGCTCGAGCCGGCGATCTCGCTCTGCGAGGGGCTCGCGTCCCAGGCGCTCGCGCCGCGATGAGTGTACCGTTCGCGGCATGCGAAGAGCCGCCGGCCTGGCGGGGCGCTGGTACCCGAGCGACCCCGAGGCGTGTCGCGAGGCGATCGCGTGGCACACGCGACCGAGGGAAGAGCTCGCGTGCGCGCCGCCCCTCAATCCGCGAGGGCTGATCGGCCCGCACGCCGGGTGGGCATACTCGGGTGACTGCGCCGGAGCGGCGTACCGCGCGCTGTCGTCGCGACACGGCGACGCGGAGCTCGCGGTGGTCTTCGGCTCGCACCGCGGTCCCTCGGGCCCGCACACCGTCTTTCGGGGCGCCGGATGGGAGACGCCGCTCGGCGCGCTTACGACCGCCGGGGAGCTGGCCTCTCGGATCGCCGAGGACCTCGGTCTCGCGGACGAGCCGGTGCGCCCAGCCCACTTCGACAACGCGGTCGAGCTCCACCTCCCCTTCGTCCGGCACTGCTTCCCGCGCGCGGGCTTGCTGATGCTCGGCGTCGGCGCCTCGGAGGCGGCGATCACGATCGGCCGGCGCGCCGGCGAGCTCGTGCGCGAGAGTGGTCTCGATGCGGTCTTCATCGGCTCGACCGACCTCACGCACTACGGTCCCAGCTACGGCTTCGAGCCCGCCGGCGCCGGTCCGGACGCCGTCCGATGGGTGCGCGACGAGAACGACGCGCGCTTCCTTCGCGCCGTGCTCGCGAGCGACGCTCGCGCCGTGCTGTCCGACGCCACGGCGCACCAGAGCGCCTGCTGCCCGGGCGCCGTCGCGGCCACCCTCGAGGCCCTCGAGGCGAGCGGCGCGCCGCCCGCGCCCGTCTTGGTCGACCACACGCTGAGCTGCGACGTCGTCCCCGCCGCGAGCTTCGTGGGCTACGCCAGCCTCGTGCTCTGAGATCTCGTCTATTCGGCGAGGGAGCTGCGCATCGCGCGCATGACGTCGTCGGCGCTCACGATGCCGATCAGGATGTCGGTGTCGTCGTCGACGACCGGCACCGCGTGGATGTGCTCCTCGAGCAATAGGTCGACCACCTCGGGCACGTCGGTCGCCGGCCCGACGCGGATGACGTCGGCGCTCATCGCCTTGCTCACCGGCTCGCCGAGCCGCGCTTGCAAGTGCTCGAGGGTCTCGACGTCGCTCACCA
This sequence comes from Pseudomonadota bacterium, assembly GCA_023427125.1. Classification (GTDB taxonomy): domain Bacteria; phylum Myxococcota_A; class Polyangia; order Polyangiales; family Sandaracinaceae; genus JAEZBP01. The sequence continues at coordinate 2,123 of JAEZBP010000157.1, forward strand.
TCGAGACGCCGTAGCCGCGAAGATCGCGGTCGCTCAGCATCCCGACGAGCTCGCGCCCGCGCACGACGGGGAGGTGCCGGATGCCGCGCTCCTCCATCACCTCCACCGCCTGGGCGAGCGTGGCGGTCTCCTCGATGGTGGTGACGTCCTCCGTCATGATCTCGTCTGCGGTCATGACCGGGAGATAGACCCGGGGAGCGACGCTCAGATGGAGATCGAGCCTTTGCGGAACTCGGTCTTCGCGATGTGCACGTTCAGCAGCACCGGCTTCCCGGAGCGGGCGATCTCCTTGGCGCGGTCGAGCGTCTCGTCGATCTTCGCCGGGTCGTCGAGCAAGAGACCGACGCCGCCGTAGCCCTCGGCCACGGTGTGGTAGGCCGTCTTCAGCAGCGTGGTGCCGACGTCGTCGCCGAGGATCTCCACCTGGTCGCGCGCGATCTGCGCCCAGGAGGCGTCGGTCCCGACCACCGCGATCGGGGCGAGCCCGTGGCGCACGCAGGTGTCGAATTCCGCGACGCTGTAGGCGCACGAGCCGTCGCCCCAGACGATCCAGACCTCGGCGTCGCGCCGCACCGCCGCCGCCCCGACCGCGAAGCCTCCCCCGACGCCGAGCGTGCCGAAGACGCCCGGATCGAGCCACGAGAGCGGCGAGCGCGGCCGCAGGATGTACGCGGCGGTCGCGACGAAGTCGCCACCGTCCGCGACCAGCACCGCGCTCTCACCGAGCTTCTCCTCCATGCGGAGGAAGAAGTGGATCGGGTCCACCAGCTCGCCCGTGGAGCGCGCCTGATCGCGGATCTCCGCGTCGCGCGCGTCCTCGCGCTTCTGGTTCGTCTCGATCCACGAGCGCCAGCGACCCGCGCCGGCCCCGGCCATCGAGGCCAGCCGCGTCAGGAACGCCGCGGGGTGCATGTGCACGGCGACCTCGGGGCGGCGGTTCTTCCGCAGCTCCGGCGGGTTCAGGTTCACGCTGACGACCTCGGTGTGCTTGCCGAAGCCGCGCCCGTACTTGAGGCGGAAGTCGAAGGGGAAGCCGGCGACGATGACGAGGTCGGCCTCCTTGAGCGCCTTGCCCCGCGCGTGGCGGAACTGGATGTCCGCGTCGCGGCCGAGCAGGCCCCGGGCGCTCCCGCCGAGCCACGTGGGCATGCCGAGCGAGCGCACCGCGCCCGCGAGCGCCGCCGCGTCCCGGCAGCCGACCATCGTCTGGTTGCCGACGACCAGCGCGGGCCGCTCCGCCTTCGAGACGAGCTCGGCCACCTTCGCGAGCTGGGCCTCCTCGTCCGGGCCGAACGGGAGCCGCACGTCAGGGAGCACGTCCAGATCGACGTGGGGCAGGTGGAACTGCTTGTAGAGGTGGCCCTTCAGATAGAGGTTCAGCGCCTTGGCGGCGACGCCCTTCGCGTGCTCGACGCCGCTCTCCTTGAAGTACCACTCGCGCACGATCGGCTCGGGGTAGAGGACGTCGACCGGCACCTCGAGGAAGACCGGGCCCGGCACGCCGCCCTCGGCGATCTCGATCGCCTTCTCGAGCGTCGGCCCGAGCGACTGCACCGTGGTGATCGCGGTGCACCACTTGGTGGCCGAGCGCACCAGCGAGAGCTGATCGATGTCCTGCAGGGCGCCACGCCCCTTCAGCAGGGTCGCCGTCGCGCCGCCGAAGACGATCAGCGGGGTCTGCGCCATCTGCGCGTTCTTCAGCGCGGTGAGCGCGTTGGTGACGCCCGGGCCCGCGGTGACCGCGGCGACGCCGCAGCGGCCGGTCATGCGCGCCACGGCGTCGGCCGCGAAGACCGCGCTCGCCTCGTCGCGCACGTCGATGATGCCGATGCCGCGCTCCTTGGCGCCCACGAGGATGGGGGAGATGTGGCCCCCACAGAGCGTGAACACGTGAGAGACGCCGTGCCTCCGAAGCACCTCACCGACGATGTCGCCGCCATGTCGTACCGTCATGCTGCCTCCACTGGGTCGCCCGAGCGCGCGGCATTCTGCACGTAACGCCCTCGGCTGCAAAGGCGCGCCTTGCGAAGAGGGCAGGAATGGACCGTGCATCCCTGCCGATGGAGGAGACCGTGATGGCCCCCATCGGAGCGAGCACTGCAGAGAGAATGGCCGATCCTACCCGCGGGACGGTCATGCGCGGCGTGACGGCGGGCGTGGTCGGAGCGATCTTCATGGGCCTGATCGCGATGATCGTGTCGGCGGCGATGGGCGCCGGCTTCTTCATGCCGGTGATGCTGATCGGGGCGACCTACCTCGGCGACGGCTTCAACGATCTACCGGTGTGGTCGGCGATCCTCGGCCTCGTCACGCACCTCGTGGCCGGCGGGGCGTTCGGCGCGCTCTTCATCGCCCTGGCCCGCAACATCAGGGCGACGAGCGCCAAGCTCGCGGCCGGCGTGGCCTACGGTGCGGCGGTCTACCTCTTCATGACCTTCCTCGTCATGCCGTGGGCCAACCCGGTGATGTACGCGTCGATCGACAAGGGGTTCTTCTTCCTCTTGCACCTCGTGTACGGAGCCGTCCTGCCGCTCGCGCTGATGCGAGCGCCGCGCGCGTTCGGCGATCGGGCTCGCCCCGCCTACTGAGTTGGCTAGACGCGCTTCGCCAGCGCGGAGTTGGCTGTGCGCGCGCTTCGGCGTCCGGTCGGCGCTCACCCGTCCCCTTGTCCAGCCGAGGGTGAACGCTCCGCTCGGCGTTCCCCGAGCGCCGTGATTTCACGACAGGGTTTGGTTTGGGTTGGCCGCGCTCGAGAGTGACATCGTGTCGGCGCGCACCGCCTGCGGGGGGCCGCGCGCGGTCGCGCGGCGCGGTATCCGAATTGCGCACCCGGTCCGTCATGTACGGCGGACTCTGGCGCAACGTCCCCTTCGAGGATCGACGCGACGCGGGGCAGAGGCTCGCGGCGCGGCTCGCGCCGATGCGCGGCGAGGGCGTCGTGGTGCTCGCGCTGCCGAGGGGCGGAGTCCCGGTCGGGTACGAGGTCGCACGCGGGCTCGGCGCTCCGCTCGACGTCCTCGTCGTCCGCAAGCTCGGCGTGCCGGGGCACGAGGAGCTCGCGATGGGCGCGCTCGCGTCGGGCGGGGTGCGCGTGCTGAACGACGACGTCGTGTCGATGCTGCGGATCACGAAGGAGGACATCGAGCACGTGGCCGCGCGCGAGGCGCACGAGATCGAGCGACGGGAGCGCCGCTACCGGGGAGACCGGCGCATGGAGGAGGTGCGCGAGAGGACCGTGATCCTCGTCGACGACGGGCTGGCCACCGGCGCGACCATGCGCGCAGCGGTGCGGGCCCTCCGCGCGCTCGGTCCGCGCCGGATCGTCGTGGCGGTGCCGGTCGGGGCGCCCTCGAGCTGCGAGCTCATCGCGCGCGAGTGCGCCGAGTTGATCTGCCTCGAGCGCCCGGCCGCGTTCTATGGGGTCGGTCAGTGGTATCGCGACTTCGGCCAGACCACCGACGAGGAGGTGCGGCTGCTGCTCGACGAGGCCGGCAAGGATCATCGTCGCCCCGAGGATCCCGCAGCGCGCTCGATGCCCTGACGCTCACTCTCTCCAGGGGTCGTAGTCGCTCTCGAGCGGCTCCTGCGGGGGGCGCTGTTCTTCCGGCACGTGCTGGAGGTTCACCCGGATGCGGGTCCAGGTGGTGTAGCGGCCGCGCATGGCGTCGACGAGCAGGTGGGCGGGCTCGAGCGGGGCCGCCGCCTCGGGGTGGCGGGCCTTCCAGCGCTCGAGGCCAGCGAGCGCTTCGTCCTTCGTCTTGGCGCGCGCGATCTCGACGAGCGGATGCTTCGGCTTGCGCCGCCCGCTCCTCTGCGTCGCGCCCTCGCCGGCTGGCTTCTTCCTCGCGCGCGAGGGCGCGACCCGCGCCGGCTCGCCCGCCTGCTTGGCGTAGTGCGGCGGCCACGGGGCGTCGCCCTGCCCTTCGGCCTCCTGCTGCGCGGAGAGCGCCAGGATGCGCTCGAGCGAGCAAGGGACCGCGTCGATGCCGGCGTGGGGATCGCCGATCGCCGCGAAGCGGGCGGGCATGCTCGCCAGCGTGAAGTCGGCCGGATCGCAGGCGTCGAGCTCCTCCCACGTGACCGGCGCGGAGACGCGCGCGTCGGCGCTCGGGCGCACCGAGTACGCGCTCGCGACGGTGCGGTCCTTCGCGTTCTGGTTGTAGTCGAGGAAGACGCCGTGCCGCTCTTCCTTCCACCACTTGCTCGTCGCGATCGACGGCGCGCGCCGCTCGACCTCCCGCGCGATGGCGAGCGCCGCCCGCCGCACCTCGCCGAAGGTCCACCGCGGCAGGATGCGGATGTTGACATGCACGCCGCGCGAGCCCGAGGTCTTGGGCCAGCCGATCAGCTCGAAGTCCTCGAGCGTCGCGCGCACGACCTTGGCGACCTCGAGGATCTGCGGCCACTCGACGCCGGGCACCGGATCGAGATCGATGCGCAGCTCGTCGGGGTGCTCGAGGTCGTCGGCCCGCACCGGGTGCGGGTTCAGGTCGAGGCAGCCGAGGTTGACCATCCAGACGAGCGCGGCCGGCTCGCGCGGCACGACCTCCTCGGCCTCGCGCCCGCTCGGGAAGCGCAGCACCACCGTGTCGAGCCACTCGGGCCGGCCCGCCGGCGCGCGCTTCTGGAAGAAGAACTCGCCCTCGGCTCCGTCGACGTAGCGCTTGAGGACGTTCGGCCGATCCCCCGCGCCGCGCAGCGCGCCGTCGGCCACCGCAATGTAGTAGCGGACGAGATCGAGCTTGGTGTGCCCGGCCTTCGGGAAGTACGGCTTGTCCGGGCTCGAGACCGAGACCTCGCGGCCGGAGACCTCGAGCGTGACGCGGTTCTTCGAAGAGCCCATCGGCTAGATGTCCGAGGCGAGAGTGATGACCCGTATCGCCGAGCCATCGGCGTGCGAATCAAGGAGCGACGCCGCGGAGATGCAAAGCATTTTCGAGGAGGAGCGACGCAGAGTCGCGCGTCGAGGGCCGGCGAGACGGGTTATCACTTCCGCCGAGGACATCAATGCCCTCCCCTCCCGAAGATGCTCGCGAGCTCGTAAGGCGGCGTGGTCTCGAGCTGATCGAAGCGGCACTCGAGCGGCGGCTTGTCTTCGCGCCACCGCACGAAGGTGGCCGCGTGGCGGAAGCGCCCGCTCTGCAGGTGATCGTAGGCGACCTCGCACACGCGCTCGGGGCGCAGGAGCTCGAACGAGAGGTCCTTGCCCGCGCTCCAGCGGCTCTGCATGCCCGGACGGCGCTCGCCTTCGTGCTCCGACCAGCGCGCCCACGGGTGCCCTTCGCGCGCGCCCTCCCGCAGCGCCGCGAGCTCGCTCGCCAGCTCGCGCCGGGCCTTCATCGTGAACGACGAGGTCACGCCGACGTGGTGGAGCCGGCCCGACTCGTCGTAGAGGCCGAGCAACAGCGAGCCGACGAGCTCGCCCTTGCCCTGCTTGTGCCAGCGGAAGCCCGCCACCACGCACTCGGCGGTGCGCTGGTGCTTGATCTTGAGCATCGCGCGCTTCTTCGGCTGGTAGGTGAGCGGGAAAGGCTTGGCGATCACGCCGTCGAGGCCAGCGCCCTCGAACCTCTCGAACCACTCCTGGGCCAGCGCGCGATCGGTGGTGGCCGGCGTGAGGTGCACGGGGGGCGCGGCCTCGCCGAGCGCTCGCTCGAGGCGCGCGCGCCGCTCCCTCTGGGGCTGGGCCCGGAGATCGTCCTGCCCGAGCGCCAAGAGATCGAAGGCGACGAACGCGGCCGGGGTCTCCGCCGCGAGCTTCGCCACGCGCGAGGCAGCGGGATGGAGCCGGAGCTGCAGGGCCTCGAAGTCGAGGCGGTCACCACGCGCGACGACGACCTCACCATCGAGGACGCAGGCCTCCGGCAGGCTCGCGAGGAGCGGCTCGCGCAGCTCGGGGAAGTAGCGGTCGAGCGGCCGCAGATCGCGGCTCTGAATGAAGAGCTGATCGCCGTCGCGAAAGACGAGCGCGCGGAAGCCGTCCCACTTCGGCTCGTAGAGCCAGCCGCCCTCCTCGGGCAGCGCGTCGGCGCGCTTGGCGAGCATCGGCTCGAGCGGCGGACCGAAGGGGAGCTTGCGGAGCTCGAAGTCGGCCATGCCGATTACGGTAGCAGCGAGCGAGTCGTTCCGGGCGTGGCACCCGCCGATCGCCGGCGGATCCGATCGGGGTTGAACCGCCAAGGCCTTCGATCTTTCCGCCTCGGCGCCTTGGCGGTTCGTGCTCGTTGTCCGCGATTTGCGCGACCTGAGCTTGGGGGACTACTCACCGGAGACGCGACTCTGGCATGCTGCCGCCGGTGCGAGCCTCCACTCTTCAAGCGGTGATGTTCGTCTTGCTCCTCGGATGCGGGGGCGCGGCCGAGTCCGCGGCGGGGCCGCCGATGATCGCGCAGGCCGGCAGCGAGGACCAGACCTGCTCGCGCGACAGCGAGTGCGTGTTGGTCGCCGACTGCTGCGGCTGCGCGCGTCAGGGGCGGCAGCACGCCGTGCATCGCGATCGCGTGCAGCCGCTCACGGAGGCCTCGCGGGCCGAGTGCTCGGCGGTGAGCTGCACGGTCGCCGACAGCGAGCACGTGAGCTGCCGCGCCAGCCACGCCGCCTGCCGCGGCGGCCGCTGCGTCCCCGCCGTGGATTGAGCCGGCGCGGTCGGGTGAGGCGCCCCGAACGACTCGCGCCAGTCACTTGGCCGCGACAAGCTGGCGCGAAACGACTGATGGCAGTCACTTGGCCGTGAAACCACTCACGCCAGTCGCCCAGCCGCGACGATCCGGTGCCAGACGACTCCCGCCAGTCGTTCGGGGAAAAGCGACGCTGCGCCGCTTCTCATGCGCCAGACTACCTAGCTAGCGGCCGCGCACGAGGAGCGCCACGCCGGCGACCAGCGCGGCGCCGAGGAGCAGCGTGCGCACCGGGTGCTCGGCCGCCCGATCGCTGACGCTGCGCTCGAAGACGTGCTCCTCCTGCCCGCGCTCCCGCGGGTCCTCGGTCGGGAGGAAGAGGTTGTCGCGCCGGCCGTTCGCCGGGACGTCGGTCTGCTGGAGCCGGAAGAGCGTCCCCTCGAAGAGGCGATCGGCCAGCCGCGGGGCCATCGTCCCGAGCGCGGAGAGCGCGCGCGCCGAGCCGCCGACGAAGACGTCCCGCACCGGCTCGGTGGTGGCGCGCAGGATGGTCCGCGCGACCAGCTCGGGCGCGTAGTGCGGCGGCGGGAGGCGCGGCTCATGATCGGTGAACGAGCGGGCGTGCTCGGCGTAGGGGGTCGCGATCGCGGAGGGCTTCACCAGCGTCACGCTGATCGGCGCGCCGGCGTGCTCGAGCTCCATCCGGAGCGCCTCGGTGAAGCCCTTCACGGCATGCTTGCTCGCGCAGTACGCGCCTTGGAGCGGGATGGCGCGGTCGCCGAGGACACTGCCGACGTTGATGATCGCGCCGCCGCCCGAGAGGTGGCGGAGCGCCACGAGCGAGCCGTGCACCACGCCCCAGTAGTTCGTCTCGAAGAGCCGCCGGTGATCGTCCATCGGCGTGCGCTCGAGCTCGCCGAAGATCGCGACGCCGGCGTTGTTGATCCAGCTGTCGATCCGACCGAAGCGAGAGAGCGCACGATCGGCGAGGCGCTCGACCGCGTCCTCGTCGGCCACGTCCACGCTGACCGCGAGCGCCTCACCGCCTCGCGCAGTGATCTCTTCCACCAACCGATCGAGCACGTCGGCGCTCCGCGCCCCGAGCACGATGCGCGCGCCCTGCTCCGCGGCCATGCGCGCGGTGCAGAGCCCGATGCCGCTGCTCGCGCCGGTGATCACGATCACTTGCTCGTGGAGGGGTCGGAGGCTCACTCGCATGTCGTGTCGGTGCTGCACACGTCGAGCCACGCGGACCCCGGCGAGGGTCACTCGAACGCGAACGCCCGCGCGTCGTGAGCGCCGAGCGGGACGACCAGAGCGCCACGAATGACCCGGGGCGGCGCGCCCGCGCCCAGGATCGGCTCCGCGCTCAGGCCGGCGAGGTGGAGCTCCGGACCGAGCCGGATGCGCGCGACCGAGGGCTGGCCCGACCACCCGAGCACGACGATGATCGGGCGGGCGCCTTCCCGGATGCGTGCGAAGGCGTACACGTGAGGCGCGTCGGCCGCGAGCGGCACGTACCGACCCGACCGGAGCGCGGGCTCTCGCGCGCGAAGCCGCGCCAGCTCGCGCCACCCTGCGAAGCGCGGTGATCCCAGCTCGAGCGGCCCGTCGCGCTCGAAGAGGCTCGGGATGCCTGGCGCCGTGAAGAGCAGCGTCGCGAGCAGGCGCGGGGCCATCCGCGCTCCGCTCGGCTCGATCGCGCGCAGCACCGGCCCGCCCCCCGAGCTCGCGAGCGCGGTGTGCAGCGCGCCCATGTCGGCTCCGGCGAATAGATCGTACGCGGCGTCGGCGCGGCTCCGCTCGCCCGGGTCGGCGAGCAGCACCAGGCGAGGGTCGATGCGCGAGAGCTCCTCGCGCAGCTCCGCCGCGAGGCGCGGCGCGCGCTCGACCAGCGAAGGCGCGAGGCGGAGGCCGTCGAGCTCGAGCTCGCGCACCCGGGCGGTGAGCATCTCGAGGATCCAGCGGCGGGCGGCGGGGTGGTCGTAGTCGAGGTGCGGGCCCTCGAACAAGCTCCGGTAGGGGGAGCTCCGGCCGTAGCGCGACGCGTGGAGGACGTAGGGGTGTTGGGGCGAGGGGTGGTTCGGCGCGACCTCGAGCAGGACGCGCACCCCGAGCGCGCGGGCGCGACCGACGAGCGCGCGCACGCGGGTCTCCTCCTCGTCGCCGAGGGGGCCCACGCCGAGCGCCGTCACACCCAGCTCGGCCAGCGTCTCGAGCCGTGCGTCGTCGGGGATCGACGCGGCGCCGTAGAAGACCGCGTGCTCCATCCAGGCGGGCATCCGGCCGACGCCGCGGGCCACGCCGCCGTCCACCACGAACGACACGCCGGCGCGATCGCGGCGGCCGGCGGCATCGGTCACGGTGAGCCAGGCGACGTACTCGCCATCCGCCGCGGGCGTCGCGAGCTCCACGCGGCTGGCGCGCACGCCGCGCAGCGCCCGCCGGTCGAGGGTGTGAAGCGGGGCGGGGTTCTCGGGGTCGTCGCTCCAGCGGTAGCTCGCGAGCGGGAGGTCGGTTCCCTCGTTCGGCGCGCTCGAGGCGCCGTCGATCGCGATGACCGTGCCGGTGACCCGCAAGCGGGCGAGCGCACGAGGCGTGGCGGGCAGGCGGACCCGATAGACGACGCGCGCGTCGCTCGCGGGGACCGGCGGGTCCGCGCAGAACGCCCCGACCACGTTCTCACCGGGGGAGAGCGGCACCACGCCGCTGAACCGGCCGTCGCGGACCGGAGCCCTCAGCAGGAACGGACCTCGCTTGATCTCGACGGTGACGCAGCCCGCTGGCGCCCGACCGCTGACCCGCCGCTCGAAGGACCAGACATCGCCGCTCAGCTCGTCGAAGCGGACGTCGCTGCGCGGCGGGGGCGCGTGCCTCGGAGCGCCGGCGCAGCCCAGGAGCGCAGCCAGCGCGAGCGGCGCGGAGAGCCTCACGGGATCCATCTGGACCCAGGCGTGAGGAGGGCAATCGAGGGCGGCACGGGCCTCGCGTCTTCGCCGCTCCATGCGATGGACCCTCGCGCTCCTCGGGGTGGTGGCCTGCGCGTGCGCGTCACCGGCGACCGCGACGCGGAGCGCGCCGATCTACCCCGCGACAGGGAGCACCCCGCCCCGCTCGGAGCCCGCGCTCCGGGGTGTCGCGCCCGATCCGTCCGAGGCGGCGCCCGAGGCGGCCGACACCTTCGCGTGGTGGGATCGCGATCGCGACGGCGTGCTGACCGCCGACGAGCTGACCGAGATCTGGATCGCGCACCTCGATCGCGACGGCGACGGCGCCGGCACGCCCTCGGAGTGGCCGGGCTAGCCCGGATTATTCACGAGGGCGCCGTGTCACACCACATCTCGCCGGAACCATTGGCCGTACGTCCGATGCTCGCTCGTCACGTAGGGACTCCTCGCTGCGCTTCGGGCGTGCGGCCAAGCGTCCTCGACGAACTACGGCCTGCCCCTGGCGCCCTCGTGAATAATCCGGGCTAGCGATCACGGATGGCTGCTGGGGGCTTGGCCTTCAGCTCCGAGGCCTTGAGGAAGGGCGCGAGCCGCGGGTCACCGGAGCGCCGCAGCTCGTCCGGCGAGCCGAGGTGCGCGACCCTGCCGTCGTGGAGGAAGGCGATGCGATCGCTGACCGCGAACGTGGCCTGCATGTTGTGCGTGACCACCACGGTCGTGACGCCGAGCCCCTTCCTCAGCGAGTCGAGGAGCCGGTACACGCGCGTCACGTTGATCGGATCGAGGCCCTCGGAGGGCTCGTCGTAGAGGACGACCTCCGGCTGCATCGCGATGGCGCGCGCGAGCGCCACCCGCTTGCGCATCCCCCCGGACAGATCCGCCGGCCACATGCCCTGCACGCCCGGGAGGTTCACCCGCTCGAGCGACTGCGCGACGCGCTCGGCGATCTTCGGCTCGTCGAGCAGCCGGTGCTCGCGCAGGCCGTAGGCCACGTTGTCGCGGACGGTGAGCGAGTCGAAGAGCGCTGACTCCTGGAAGAGCATCCCGATGCGCTTGCGCACGGCGACCCACTCGCGCTCGGTGAGCGCGGAGACGTCGTTCCCGTCGAAGACGATGCGCCCCTCGTCGGCCCGCAGCAGCCCGATCAGGTGCTTCAGGAGCACGCTCTTGCCCGACCCCGAGACGCCGATGATCGTGATCAGCTCGCCCTTCCGGATGTCGAGATCCACGCCATCGAGCACCCAGCGCTCGCCGAAGCGCTTGCGGAGCCCGCGGATCTCGAAGAGCGCCATCCGTTCCTCGTAGCAGGCGCTCGGAGTGCCGCCAAACAGCGGAAAAGCTTGCGAACGCGCGTCGAGCATGGCAATGGTCCGCGCCCCGGGGTCGGCCCGGGCCCAGGAGGGTGCATGGCACAAGGCGACCACCTCGAGCTTCAGGGCGTCGTCACCGACGTCTTCGCCGGTGGTAATTTCAACATCGAGACGGACCAAGGGGTCGAGATCCGCGCGCGGCTCGGCGGTCGGCTCCGGCGAAATCGCATTCGAGTGCTGCTCGGCGATCGCGTCACGGTCCGTGTTTCCCCTTACGATCTGACCCACGGCTTGATCACCTACCGCCACAAGTGATGCGATCGCCGCGATGGCCCTCTCGCGGCGCGCGCATCCGACGCGGCAGGTGTCGCCATCGCGGCGGGTGATGAAGGTGGATGGCCGTCGCGCACGCGCTCGGCCTCGGCGCCGCCTTCGCCCTCGCGTGCCTCCTCGGCGGCTGCGACGCCGAGCCTCCTTTGGCTGCGCCCGAGCGCCGCGCACCCCCGCGTGCATCCGTCTGCGAGCTCGACGAGCTCAGCACCCACGCGGGCTCCTCGGTCGCCCTCGCGGCACGCGCGATCGTGCTGCGC
>JAEZBP010000182.1 GCA_023427125.1 Pseudomonadota bacterium
TCGGCCTCGGCGCGGGCGCGCTCGGCGTGGTGGCGACGTTCATGGAGAGCACGTGGGATCCGCCGATGGAGCTCACGCTCGAGGTCCCGCCCGCTTTCGCGCACGAGCGGGTGTTGATCCTCGCCGATCCGACGGCCTCGACCGAGATCGACTGGCGAGGGCTCGACGTGCCGCTGATGGCGCGCACGGCCTCACTCGCCGTGCCCCCGTCGGGCGTCGTGCGGGTGCGCGAGCTCGGCGCGCTCGACGGGGGCGGCGTGAACGCGCAGCTCTCGAGCGGCGAGACGCACTGGGGAATGACGGCGATGAACGCCCCCTCGAGCCTGGGCGGCGGGCGCGTGGTCGCGTACTGCTTCCGACCCTATCCGTTCTGCCAGCCGGAGCTCACCCCGACCGATCCGGACGGGCTCGGAGCGCTGATCCTCGAGCGCGAGGGCCGGCGCTGAGCGCGCTGCTTCTTGCGACGGACGGGGCGGCGCCGCATGGTTCACGCCTGTGCCCGAAGAGCAACGACCGGCGCTCGCGCCACCGAAGGGTCCCCTCGAGCGGCTGCCCGAGGAGTGGGCGGACACGCTCAGCGGGTGGGGCGAGCCGGCGTATCGCGCCGCGCAGGTGTTCAAGTGGATCCACCAGCGCGGGGTCTTCGACGCCGCGCAGATGACCGATCTGCCGAAGCGGCTCCGCGCGCGACTCGCGGAGGAGGAGGGCCTCGCGCCGGCGCTCGAGATCGCGAGCGAGCACCTCTCCGAGGACGGGACGCGTAAGCTCCTCTTGCGCATGCACGACGGGCGCACCGTGGAGTCGGTGCTCATCCCGCAGGGCTCGAGCGGCGCCGAGGATCCGATCGGCGGCGAGGAGCCGGAGGACGAGTCGCGGCCGGTCACCCAATGCATCTCGAGCCAGGTCGGCTGCGCGATGGCGTGCGTCTTCTGCGCGTCGGGGATGGCCGGCCTCAAGCGCAACATGACGGCCGGCGAGATCGTCTCGCAGGTGCTGCTCGGCCGCTCGAAGGTCGAGGAGGGCCACCGCCTGCGCAACGTCGTGCTGATGGGCATGGGCGAGCCGCTCCACAACTACGACGAGGTCGCGCGCGCGCTGGTGCTCCTCTTCCATCCGGAGGGCGTCGGCCTCGGCACCCGGCGGGTCACGCTCTCCACCTCGGGCCTGGTCCCGCAGATCGATCGGCTCGGCCGCGACTTCGGCGGCAAGGTGCAGCTCGCGGTGTCGCTCCACGTGCCGGACGACGAGCGGCGCAGCGCGCTGATGCCGATCAACAAGAAGCACCCGCTCCCCGAGCTGATGGAGGCGATACGCCGCTACCCGCTCCCGCCGCGCCGGCGCATCACGATCGAGTACACGCTGGTGCGCGGCTACAACGACGCACTCTCCGACGCGAAGCGGCTGGCCGCGCTGCTGTCCGGGCTGCGGGTGAAGGTGAACCTGATCCCGATGAACCCGATCGCCGACAACCCGCTCGGCCCGCCGAGCTGGGAGGTCGTCGAGGCGTTCCACGATCGCCTGTGGGCCTCGGGCATCCCGACGTTCGTCCGCCGCAAGAAGGGCGACGACATCGCCGCCGCGTGCGGCCAGCTCGCGCTCGCCGGCGAGACGAAGAAGGTCCGCGTCCCCCTCCCGGTCACGCGCTGAGGGGCGGACGGCGGCGGGAGGCTCGCGCGGCCTCCCGCACGTCGGCTACCTCGGCGCCATGCGGAGGGCGCCGTCGAGGCGGATGACCTCGCCGTTGAGGTAGGCGTTCTCGACGATGTGCTGGACGAGCGCGGCGTACTCGGCGGGCTTGCCGAGGCGCGACGGATTCGGGATCGCGGCCGCGAGCGACTCGCGGGCCTTCTCGGGGAGGCCGGCGAGCATCGGAGTGTCGAAGGTGCCGGGGGCGATGGTGACGACGCGGATGCCGGCCTTCGAGAGATCGCGGGCGGCGGGCAAGGTCATGGCGGCGACGCCGCCCTTCGAGGCGGCGTAGGCGACCTGGCCGATCTGGCCATCGAAGGCGGCGACGCTGGCGGTGTTCACGATGACCCCGCGCTGCGCGTCGTCGTCGGCCGCGTTCTTCATCATCGCCGCCGACGCGAGGCGCGTGACGTTGAAGGTGCCGACGAGGTTGACGCCGATGATCTTCTGGAAGAGGTCGAGGGTGTGCGGCTCGCCCTCCTTGTTCACCAGGCGGGCCGCCCAGCCCACGCCCGCGCAGCTGACCGCGACCCGGAGGGTGCCGAGCCCGGTCGCGGCGTCGACGGCGGCGGCGACGCTCTTCTCGTCGCTGACGTCGGTCGCCACGAAGCGCGCGGCGTCGCCGAGCTCCTTCGCGAGCGCCTCGCCCCGCTCGACGTCCCGGTCGGCGATCACGGCGCGCCCGCCGGCCGCCACGAGCCGCTCCACCGTCGCCCGCCCGAGCCCCGACGCACCCCCCGTGACCAACGCTACGAATTCCTTCATCCGTTCCTCCGGTGCTTGCGCATCGCGGCGTTCATAGCGCGTCCCCGCCTGCCGTGCTTGCGGGCGGGCATCTCGCGCACGCCGTCGTTCCGGCGAGTCAGCGCGATTCGAGCTTGAGCCCGGCGCCGGCGACCTCGGTGCCGGCGTCGAGGACGAGGAGGCGAACGCGGCCGGTCGCGAGGGTCGCGCCCTCGGCGTCCGCGATGCGGACGTCCCAGAGCTGACTGCGCCGGCCCCGCGTGACCGGCGTGCCGGTGGCGATGAGCACGCCTTCGCGCGCGGCGCGGACGAAGGAGGTGTGGTTCTCGAGGCCGACGACGTGCTGGCGCTTGACCTCCGCGTCGATCGCCGCGCCGACCGAGGCCACCGTCTCCACGATGCTCGCCAGCACGCCGCCGTGGACCAGGCCGAGCGGCTGCAAGTGGGTCGCGCCGATCTCGAGGCGGGCCTCGACCCGCTCGCGTGTGGCCGAGGTGACGACGAGCCCCACCGCCTCGTCCCA
>JAEZBP010000280.1 GCA_023427125.1 Pseudomonadota bacterium
GAGCATGCGCGCGCGGAGCAGCGCCTCCGCCGGCTGGAGCCCGGCGAGCGCCTGGGTCGCCATCGTGCGGGCGCGGGTGGAGTCGCCGGACGCGAGCGACGCGTCGGCCTCGAAGGCGTCGTAGTACGCGTCGGACCCCTCGCGATCGTCGGCGGCGCGCGCGCGGCGCACCGCCTCGCTGACCACGCCGGCGCCGAGCACGTCGGTCAGCTCCCCGGCGAGCCACGGCATCATCACCGCGCTCCGATGCGTGCCGATCATGAAGGTGCCGACCAGGCGCTCCTCGTCGGCGAGGTTCTTCGCCGCGACCCGTCCGCTGAGCCAGCCCTCGAAGCGATCGCCGAGCCCGGCGAGCCACGCCCCGACCCGCTCGTGGAGGGGCGCGCCGATCGCCTGCTCGGCGCGCTGCTCGGCGCGCAGGCGCAGCGACGCCCGATGGAGCAGCGCCGCGATCGCCCGGTCCTGCGCCGGATCACGGCTGTTGTGGGCGCGCCGGTCGGGCGCGTGGAGCATCTTCTCGGAGAGCCCGATCGCCTCCTCGCCGCGGCCGACCACCAGGAAGAACGACGCGAGGGCGCGGCGGCTCTCGTTGCGATCGGCCTCGCGGACGTGCGGCGGGCGCTGCTCGCGATAGCCCGGCACCTCACGGAGCGCGGCGAGCGCCTCCACGAAGCGGGCCTGGCGCACGTAGAGCTCGGCGAGCTCGACCCAGGGGCTGCCGTACCAGGTGACCCGCGCCTCGGTCGCGAGCTGACCGACCCGCTCCGCCTCGTCGAGGCGGAAGACGCTGCGCGCGGCCTCCGCGAAGTTCGTGAAGTCGACCACGCTCTGCCGCGCGGGATCGCCGCCGTGCAGCATCATCGCGGCGTGACAGGCCTGGTAGGACGCCTGATCGTCGCCCGCCTCGAACTCGATCGCGCAGCGCGCGTTGAGCGCGAGCTCGCGCTGGCGCGGCTCGCCGGTCATCTCGCCGAGGGTGGCGGCCTGCCGCGCGTCGTCGAAGCGGCGCAGCTTCATCAAGGGCCAGGCGCGCTCGGCGATCATGTCCGGCTCGTAGAGCTCGCTGAAGCGCTCCATGTACGCGAGCTGCTCGTCGTAGTGCTCGAGGTCGCCGTGGGTCCAGATGAGCTCGCGCAGGATGCGAAAGTGCCAGACGCGCGCCTCGCCCTCCGGCTCGGCGCCGTGCTGCTCCTCGAAGAGCGCGCGGGCGCGGTCCTGGTGGTAGAGCGCGCGGGCGAAGTTGGCCTCGCCGTAGTGGTGGACGAAGCCGAGCACGAAGTGACCGGCGTACGACTGGTCGTTGGCGCGGACGACCCGCTCGGCGATCTCGCGCGCCTTGATGTGCCGACCCTCGATGGCCTCGGCGAGCGCGCGCTCCTCGTCGAGCGCGACGCCGGCCTCCTCCGAGAGATCGAGCTGCGCATGCACCCCCGTCGCCAGCGCCGCCAGCGCACAGCTCAGCACGATCAGCAGCGCGACTCGGCTCCTCATCTCAGCCCTTGAGCGCCTTGCGGGAGAGCTTCTCGATCTGCGGCTCGGCGGCCTCGCGGATCACCGCGATGGGATCGTCGACGCCGGGCGCGCACTCGATGCGGTGCTTGAAGACGTGGGGCGCGAGCACCTCGAGGTCGCCCGGGCTCACGTAGTCGCGCCCCTGGATGACGGCGTGCGCCTGGAGCGCCGGCATCATCAGGACCAAGGAGCGCGTCGAGGCGCCCTGGAGCACGCGCTTGTCGTCGCGGAGGGTGCGCGCGAGATCGACCAGCGTCTCCTTGAAGAGCGGATCGAGCCGCACCTCGCGCCGCAGCACGTCGCGAGCGCCGAGGAGCTGCGTGCGGGTGACACCCGGGAACGCCTCCGCCGCCGAGAGGTGCGGCGTCGGGTACTGCGCGAGCACGTCGAGCTCGGCCTCGCGCGAGATGTGCTTCATCTCGATCTTGAAGAGGAAGCGATCGAGCTGCGGCGTCGGCAAGGGATAGGTGCCCGCGAGATCGAGCGGGTTCTGCGTCGCGATGACGAAGAAGAGCGGATCGAGCAGGTGCGTGTCGTTGTCGACCGTCACCTGCTTCTCGGCCATCGCCTCGAGCATCGCCGCCTGCACCTTGGGCGAGGTGCGGTTGATCTCGTCGGCCAGCACCACGTGCGAGAAGACCGGCCCGTAGCGGAAGACGAACTTGCTGGTCTCGACGTCGAAGACGTTGGTGCCCGTGATGTCGCTCGGCAGCAGATCCGGCGTGAACTGGATGCGCCGGAACGCCGCGATGTGCGGATCGCGATCCGCTCCGTCGGCCGCGATCGCGGCGCCGAGCGCGCGCGCGAGGGTGGTCTTGCCGGAGCCCGGGTAGTCCTCGAGCAGGACGTGGCCGTCGGCCAAGAGCGCGGTGAGGACGAGATCGATCACGTCGTCGCGACCGCGCACCGCGGCGCGCACCCGCTCGGCGAGCCGCTTGGCGATCTCGTGCGCGGACTCGACGTCGTTCACCGAGCCGGTCTCCCGCGCGTTCGTTGCCATCGCTTCCATCAGTTTCCTCTGGTCCTCAGCGTGTCAGGAGCCACGAGAACGGGTTGATCCATCCGAGCGCCCGGCGCCACCACGGCACCACGCTCTTGAGCTCGCCGCGGAGCGCGCGCGCCGCGCGCTTCATCGCGCCGATGTGCGCCTCGTCGGTGCGCCGCCCGAGCGCAGCCGCCCCGAACGCAGCGGCGAGGTGTCCGTGCGTCAAGACGCGCAAGGACGGCAGCTGGCGGCTCAAGCGCGCGGCGAAGGCCTCGTGCGACTCGCCCCACGCGCGCCGCAGCCCGCCCTCGCTCAGCACGTCGAGCGACGCCAGGTAGATCGCCGACGGGCTCGCGCTCACGAGCGGCGTCACGCGGCGGCGCACCTTGTTGGCGACGAGGAACGCGAAGATCGCGAGCACCACGATGCCGAGCCCCTTGAAGAGAGGCCCGGTCAGCTCGCGCACCAGCTCGGCCATCGGGCGCGGCGACACGGGCGCGTCCTCGATCGCCGTCGAGCCGCGCGCCATCTCGGCGAGCAGGCGCTGGAGCTCCGGATCGGGCGGCTGCCCCGGGCTGCCGAGCACGTTCTCGGGCGCCACGTCCATGACCACCCAGCCGGCGTGAGGGCGATCGGGCCGCGGGAGGCTCGCCGCATAGGCGATCGCCGCCGCGAGCAGCGAGGCGGGCGTGCGCTCGAGCGCGAGCGCCATCGCGTCGATCTCCGCCTCGGCGCCGAGGCCATCGAGGATCGCGTCGATGCGCTGATCGCGCTCCTCCGAGGGCGCGAGCGAGAGCCGCGCGACCGCCGCGTCGCGCACCACCTCTGCGGCGAAGCGCGCCTCCTCTTCCCCGAGCGAGCCGGTGTCGCCGTCGCCTCGCGCCGAGACGAACATATGCAGGGTGAAGAGCTCGGGCGGCGGGAGCGCGGGCGCTCCGCCGACGTAGAGCTCGGGCCAGGCGTGCTGATCGGAGTTGCGAAGCAAGAGCCCCGAGCCGCCCGCGCGGTTCTGCTCGGCGACCGCGTAGCCGGTGCCGACCCGCGCCGGCAGGCCGAGCGAGCGCATCAGGTACACGGCCGCGTGCGAGAAGTGCACGCAGTAGCCGGTGAGATCGCCGAAGAGGAAGTCCGCCGTCGGATCCTCGGCGCCCGCGTGGCGGCTGCGCAGGCTGTAGGTGCCGTGCTGGCCGAGGTACTGCGTGATCGCCAGCGCCCTCGCGACCGGATCGTCGCGCAGCGACTCGGGCAGCTGCGCGACGATGTGCTCCGCGAGCGCGCGATAGCGCGGATCGTCGGGCCCGCGCGTGTAGTGCGCGGCGACGTCCTCGCTCCACGCGCGGTCGCCGACCTCGCGGCCGAGCAGGCTCATCGGATCGGCGGTGAGCGCGCTCGACTCCACCCGGTAGAGCCGCCGGAAGCGATCGGGGTTCGGGTTGGTCGCCGGGACGAAGCGGGTCGGCGCCTCGAGCCCGAGCGGCGCGGAGTTGTCGGCGAGCATGCCGACCGTGGTCTCGACCTCGGCCCGATCGTCGCCGGCGGGCGGGACCCACTCGACCGCGCGGCTCCGGCCGGTCGGGAAGACGTTGCGCACGTCCTCGTCGAGGGCGAGCCCGGTGGCGGCGATGAGCTTGCGGCCGTTGTACTGGCTGAACGCGTTCTGGCGGAAGTAGTAGTAGCCGCTCGGCGCCGAGTAGTCGTCGTGGAAGATGATGATCGCGTCGGGCGCGCCCTGCCCGTCCGGGTACTCGTCGAGGAACTCGAGCTCGTCGCTGTCGCGCCGGCCCTGCCCCTGCCCTTGCTGCTGCTCGCGTCGCCGCCGCGCCTCCGCGTCGTCGTCCTGCAGCCCGAGCGCCCCGCCCGCCCCGGGAGGCGGCGGCGGCAGGCCGTTCATCGCCGTGGTCCCGAGGATCGCGAGCAGGAGCACCGCGACCACGCCCACGTGGAACGCCGAGCGCGCCAGGCTGCGCTCGCTCAGGAGCAAGAGCCCGATGACCGCGGCGCCGAGCGCGCCGATGATCAGGATCGCGAAGGTCGGATCTTCACCGCGGGCGATCAGCGGGTCGGCGATCTCGTAGGGGCGGTGGATCGCGCCGTTGCGGTGCGCGACCAGCAGCGTCGCGAAGCCCCCGGCGACGATCGCGGCCTCGAGCACCGAGAGCGAGGGCCGCCGCAGCGAGAGCGAGCGCAGCACCGCGGAGACGACGAGCCCGCCGAGCCCGAAGACCACCGCGTCTCCGGCGCGGAGCGCGCCCGAGGGGCCGAGCATCGCCGGGACGAAGGAGAGATCGACGACCGTGAAGCGGAGCGCGAGGACGGCGAGCAAGGCGCCGAGACCCGAGAGGAGGATGGTGTGGATCCGGAGCGAGCTGTGCGCGACGAAGCGCGCGAGCAGGGCGCCGAGCGCGCCGCCGAGCCCCGCCGCCGCGACGCCCTCGATGACGGTGAGCGGGAACGCGATGACTCCGGCGGTGACGGCGTGCACGATCATCCGCAGCACCGTCGAGAGCCACGGATCGGAGCGCAGCGAGCGACGGCCGCCGTCGCGAGCGGAGCGACCCATGGAGTCGCGCGCCGGTACGCTCACGCCGCCTCCGCGTTGGGCTTCTCGGCCGCGCGCATCGCGGCGCGGTGCTTCTTGCCGAGCCGGCGGCCGCTCTTGCGATCGAGCACGATCACCTCGGCGCGGGTCGCGCTCAGCGCCGCGATCACCTGCTCGAGCTCGGCGCTCGGCGTGCCCTCGCGCGAGCTCGGCAGCATCAGCACGCGGCGCCAGAGCGGCGGGCTCGGATCGGCGTCGATGCCGTCCGTCGTCACGACCAGGCGGCTGCGAGGGGCGCGCGGCTTCACCGTGGCGGCCACCCTGGCGAGCCAGGGCCCCGGCCGCGGCGGCACGAAGACCACCAGGCTGGCAGGGCCCGACTGCTCGGCGCGCCGCACGAACGCCTCGAGGC
>JAEZBP010000965.1 GCA_023427125.1 Pseudomonadota bacterium
GTGCGGCTCCGCGCGCTCGGGACCGCGGTGGGCGGGCTCGACGTCACCGCCGGCACACGCGGCGAGGGCCTCGGCGCATGCACGTCGCTCGCCGACGATCGCGAGGAGTGGAGCTTCCTCAACCGCACCACGTGCGAGACGGCCGGGCCGCGCGTCACGCTGCCGCTGAGCCGACCGCGCTCGGTGACCGAGGCGCGCTCGCTCGTGCTCCTGCTGCGCGCGCGGCGCATCGACACGGGCGCGGCGACGCCGGTCTCGGTCTCGATCGGCGCGCGCCGCTTCGATCCGGTGCAGATCGACGGCGAGTGGGCCGAGCAGCGCTTTACGCTCAGCCCGAGCGAGCTCGCGCCGGCGCTCACGATCGAGCTCGAGGGCGACGCGCGCCTCGCGATCGATCACGCCCTCCTCGTCCCCGCGTCCTGACTGCGCGATCAGCTTCGGAGCCGGGCGAGCGCCTCGGCGAGATCGTCGAGCATCGCGGTGAAGAGGCGCGCGCCCTTCTCGGCGGTCGCGAGGGTGGCGTCGCCATGGACGCCGCTCGGCGAGTAGCTCGCGCTCGTCGGATCGTCCCGGCTCCAGCGGCCCGGGCGCACCTCCTGCGTCCAGCGCGGCGCGCGCTCCATGCGCACGTGCTCGGGGTGGAGGTGGAGCATGATCGAGGTCTCCGCCTCGTCCGCGTGGCCCCCGCGTGACTGCTCGGCGATCGAGGCGAGCGCGGCGAGGTAGCGCGCGCCGCGATAGACGTGCAGCGCGCGGGCGGCGGTGCCCTCGAGCGCGCGCTCGAGCGGGCGGATGGTGCTGATCCCGGTGTTGGCGACGAGGATCGCGCGCGCCCCAGCCCTCGCGAGATCGGCGACGAGCGCGCGGCAGGTCTCCTCGAACGCCGCCTCCGGGACGCTGGTGCTGCCGGGGTACGCGACGAAGGCCGGATAGAAGCCGTAGCCGAGCGAGGGGAAGACCAAGACGTCCTCTCGCTCGGCGACCGCGCGCCCGAGCGCCTCGGCGGTCAGCCAGTCGGTCGCGAGCGGGAGGTGCGGGCCGTGCTCCTTCGCCGCGGCGCCGATCGGCAGGATGGCGACGCTGCCGCTCGCGAGGCGCGCCTCCACCTCGATCCAGCTCAGCTCCGCCGCCCGTGCCCCGCGGATCATCGTCCTCAGAAGATGCAGAGGCGCGAGGCGGCGACGCCCTCGTTGTTGCCCGGCCGGCAGTCGGCGATGTCGTCGTTCGGATCCACGCGCACGATCAGATCATCGGCCGAGGTCACGTTGCCCACGCACGTCACCTCCTCGCACTCCCCCGGGAGGAGGAGCCGGGTCGTGGCCGTCTCGCAGACGAGGGTCGCGTCCTCCGCGAAGTGCATGAGGACGCCGTCCTGCACCGGGTTGGTCCCGCGGTTGCACACGCGGGCGCTCAGGGTCAGCTCGGCCGGGAGCGTGGCCGTGCTGAGCTCGGCGATGTCGTTCAAGACCACGGTGAGGTCCGCGATGTTCAGGAGCCCGGTCTCCCCCTGCGTGTTCTGCCGGAAGTTGTTGAGGCCCGGCACGGTCCAGTTCTGCCGCCACTCGCTCGTGCGCGGGACGCGGCCGTCGTCGGTCACGTGCGTGATCGAGTACGCGTACTGGTTCCAGATCGGCCGCGAGCTCGCCCAGCGATCCTCGGGATCGCGATAGATCACGAAGCCGTCCTCCTGCACGAACGGGCCGCTCTCGGGGAAGAGCGGATCCGGCGAAGGACACCCGCCACGCAGCGTGCGAGGGACGACGATCTCGGTCGCGAAGTCGCCGTCGACGTCCGCGATGACCGACAGCTCCATGCCGGTGCCGCTCGACGCCGGCGCGCTGAAGAGGACCTCGCCCGTCGCGCCGTCGTAGACCCGCAGGTAGCACTCGTCGCGGTACACCGCCTCCGCGCTCCCGTCGCCGTTGAAGTCGAAGACGCTCGAGCCGGTGACGCCGGACGAGACCTCGCGCGCGGCCTGGGCCCAGAGCACCCCGGGCGGCATCCCGCTCATCGCGGGGCTGCGATCGCAGCGGCCGCCCGGGCGCTCGGGCGCCTCGGTGCTCGGATCGACGCAGTCCGGATCGAAGACGACGTAGTAGTCGCGGCCCGACGCCGCGAGCTCGGCCTGCCCATCTCCGTCGAAGTCACTCGCGGTCGGCGGCCCCCCCGCGTCCGTGGCGGCCGCCGGATCGGCGTGCAGGCGCACCGGCCCGAAGATCAGCGAGCCATCGAGCGCGAGCGCGCGGATCGTCCCCTGCGCGACGACGACGATCTCCGGCTGCGCGACGAGCGGATCGCCCGACACGTTCGAGTAGTCGCCGAGATCCACTACCGCGACGTGGCCGGCGATGTGGTGCGCGGCGCCCGTGACGAAGTACGGCTCGTCGACCCACTCTTGAGCCGCCGGATCCCACTCCGCGACGCGCGTCCCGCTCACGAGCTCCACGCGGCCGTCTCCGTCCGCGTCGGCCGCCGTCTGCTGCGGCCTCGACGACGAGAGCGGCGCGTTGAGCAGGCAGCCATCGCTGTCGAAGACCATGTCACTGAAGAGGATCTCGGGATCTCCGTCGTCGTTCAGATCGAAGACGCTCGGCCCGGTCGTGTTGGTGCTGCTCGAGAAGCGGACAGGCTCGTCCGTCGTGCAGTCGCGGCCGTACCAGAGCCTCCTGGCGCTCGGCACGCCGTCCGTCACGTCGATCTTGATCGCGTAGAGGTTGGCCACCCTCACGCCGGTCCCCGGGGTGCGGTGCAGCCCGACGAGCTCGGGGCGGCCGCCGCTCGGCACGTCGCCGTCGAGATCGGCGATCGCCCACTGGCTCCCGTAGGCGGGGCGGTTGTCGAGATCGTCGGGCCCGCCGAACTGCAGCTGCTCCTCACACGTGCGGCCATCGAAGATGCGGAGCATCCCGATGCGATCGTCCTCCTCGGTCGCCGGCGAGGCGTACCAGGTCGTGATCACGATCGAGGGCTGCAGGCGGCCGGGATCCTCGTCGAGGTTGAGATCGGCGACCATCGGCGCGGTGTACACGCGCTTCGAGCGCGGCTCGATGTCGCCGGGGCCCGGCGCGCTCCACTGGCACTGGACCACGGGCGTGACGCCGCCGAGCACCTCGGGCCGCTGGCACATCGGGTCGTGGGTGACGTCGGGCGGCACGCCGTAGGGGATGCACTCACCGTCGGCGCTGCAGTACGAGTCGCCGGGGCAGTCGTCGTGGGTCGCGCACGTGCCGAGGTCCGGCACGCAGGTGCCGAAGCGGCAGCGGGCGCAGGTGGGACCGCACGGGCCCGCGTCGCGCGACACACCTCCATCCTCCTCGCCGGAGGTCGCGTCCATCGGCGGACCGCCATCGGGGCGGGACACGCAGACGCCGTCGAGGCACATGGCGCTGGCCGCGCAGTCCGCCTGGGACTCGCAGGCCGGCTCGCTCGGGCCGCTGCAGTCGCAGCCGGCAGCGAAGAGGAGAGCGGTGAGGACCAAGAGCGAACGCAACGGCATGAGCTGGACTCTACAGGAAGAGATCAGGATCGAGCGGCATGGCCGATGCGCTCGGCGAGCGTCCGCGCGTGGCGCGCTCGGTCGCATCATTGGCGCGGGCGCGGTCAGCGCTGCAGCCGCTCACTCGTCGTGCTTGCTCGCCTTGCGCTTGCCGAAGAGCAAGCGCTTCTTGAGGGCCGCCCGCTGGAGCTTGTAGAAGGTCGTCAGGAAGCGGGTCGGCTCGAGGCGAGGCTCGGGCCCGTCGTAGCCGATCTTCTTGGCGATCGTCCGCGCGATGCGCGCCTGGTCGTCCTCGCTCGCGCGGCCCTCGTCGATGTTGCGGATCAGATCGGCGAGCACCTCGAGCTCCCGCTCGCCGTAGATCGCGAGCTGCTGCGCCGTCAGCTCGATCGTCTCGGCCTGCGGCGAGGCGGGCGCGAGCGACGCGCGCGCGGCCTCGTCGGCGAGCAGCTCCGCGCGGGGCACGCGCACCACCACCGTGCCG
>JAEZBP010000966.1 GCA_023427125.1 Pseudomonadota bacterium
GCCCCTGCCCCTGAACGAGCTTGTCTCCGCCGCCCCCCGCGCCACGCTCCCCGCCCGCGATGCAGCCCGATCCCAGCGCGCCCTCCGTCGAGATCCTCTACCGCGACGAGCACCTCGTCGTGCTCGACAAGCCCTCGGGCCTCGCGGTCCACCGCGGCTGGGCGACCGACAAGGTCACGGCGATGACGGTGGCGCGCGCCAAGACCCGCCGCCACGTGCACCCGGTGCATCGGCTCGATCGCGGCACCAGCGGCGTGCTGGTCTTCGCGCTCGACGCGGAGACCGCGAGCCTCCTCTCGGCCCAGCTGCGCGAGCACGCGGTCGAGAAGCGCTACCTCGCGCTGGTGCGCGGCGTGACCCCCGAGCAGGGCCGCATCGATCATCCGGTGCCTCGCTCCCCGAAGGGCCCGCGCGTCGACGCGGTCACCGCCTACGCGCGGCTCGGCGTCGCGCTCGATCGCTACTCGCTCGTCGAGCTGATCCCCGAGACCGGCCGGCTCCACCAGATCCGCCGGCACATGAAGCACATCAACCACCCGCTGATCGGCGACACGCGCTACGGCGACGGCCGCGAGAACCGCAAGCTGCGCGCCGAGCACGGCCTCGTGCGGCTCGCGCTCCACGCCTCGTCGCTGACCTTCGCCCACCCTCACACCGGGGCGGCGATCTCCATCGTGGCGCCGCTCCCCGACGATCTGCGCGCCCCGCTCGAGCGCATGGGCTTCAGCTGACATGGGTCGCTCCGCTGCGCGACGGCACGCCTCGGCCCTCCGGCGCTGCGCGCCCTCGGGCTGTCGGCATACCGTCGCTCCGCTTCGCTCCTAACTCGGCTCTTCTTCCGCGATGACGTTGCCCTCGAGGATCTCGAGCAGGCCGCGCGCCTCCTGCGCGGCCTCGAGCTCGGGGCGCGTCTCGAGGAAGCGGTTCAGGTACTCGATCGCCGCCGCCTCGTCGCCGCGCGCGTAGTGGACCAGGCCCATCAGGTGCAGCGCGTCGCCGTCGTCGGCCTTGCGCGCGAGCACCTCACGACCCATCCGCAGCGCCTGATCGTAGCGGCCGAGCATGCGCAGCGTGTGGCCGAGCGCGACCATCGCCCCGAGGTAGGCGGGCGCGCGCTCGAGCGCGAGCACGTAGGCCTTCATCGCCTTGTCGAAGCTGCCCTTCTCGAAGTGCGCGGACCCGAGGAAGTAGTGCGCGTACGCGTTCGTCGCGTCGAGCTCGATCACCCGCTCGAGCTCAGCGATCGCGAGGTCGAGCTCCCCCTCCCGCACGAGCTCCGCCCCCTCCTGCGCCGCGTCCCACTGCTCGAGCTCTCGGTCGTCGACAGGCATTGCAGCGGGAAGATGGTCTCCCAGAGGTGGTGTGGCAACCATGGCTTGAGCCAACCCGGCGGGTTGCCTATGCTCGCGCCTCGCTCTCGAGGAGGAACGCGAAGATGACGGATCTCAAGGGAACCAAGACGTTCGAAAACCTGAAGGAGGCGTTCGCCGGGGAGTCGCAGGCGAACCGCCGCTACCTCTACTTCGCCAAGCAGGCCGACGTGGAGGGCTACGCGGACGTGGCGGGGCTCTTCCGCGACACCGCGGAGGGCGAGACCGGCCACGCGCACGGCCACCTCGACTACCTCAAGCAGGTCGGCGATCCCGCCACCGGCGAGCCCATCGGCACGACCGACAAGAACCTGCGCTCCTCGGTCGCCGGCGAGACCTACGAGTACACCAAGATGTACCCGGGCTTCGCGAAGACCGCGCGCGAGGAGGGCTTCACGGAGATCGCCGAGTGGTTCGAGACGCTCGCGCGCGCCGAGAAGTCGCACGCCGGCCGCTTCCAGAAGGGCCTCGACAACCTCGACAAGTAGCCGATCGCCGCGGTGACCGACTCGCGCCCTAGAGAAGGCGCGGGTCGGTCGCGCCGCACCCGGGAGAGACGATGGCCGACGAATCCGAGTTCGACGCGCTCCCCAAGCCGGAGCCCAAGGAGATCGACGAGAAGCTGAGCCTCGAGCTCCGCCACCTCGCCGACGACGCGGTCCTCCGCGCGAAGCCGAGCGGCGACGAGCGCTGCGACAACTGCCTCTACTACATCGAGCCCGAGAAGCCGATCGCGTACTGCTGGCACCCCAAGCTGCGCATCCTGGTGGGCGGCGAGTGGTGGTGTCAGTGGTGGGAGAAGATCGAGGAGTGAAGAAGCTCGTCCTCGAAGACATCCTCGGGCCGGCGAAGTACGAGCCGGTGCGCGACGCGCTGCGCCGAGAGATCATCGCCAAGAAGCAGCACCGGCGGGTGGCCGTCGGCCCGCAGGTGTCCCTCGTCTTCGAGGACCGGGACACCATGCGCTTCCAGATCGAGGAGATGTGCCGCGCGGAGGGCATCACCGAGCCGGCGAAGATCCAGCACGAGGTCGACACCTACAACGCCGTCCTCCCCGACGACGGCGCGCTCGGCGCGACCCTCTTCATCGAGGTGCAGAGCGACGCCGCGCTGCGGCGCACCCTCGAGGCGATGGTCGGCCTCCAGCACCACGTCTGGGTGCTGGTCGGCCCCGAGCGCGTCCGCGCGGCCTTCGACGAGGGGCAGTTCACCGACGACAAGCTCGCGGCGGTGCAGTACCTCAAGTTCCCGCTCGGCGACGCGGCGCGGGCCCTGATCGCCCAGCCCGGCGCCGACCTGCGCGTCGCGATCGATCACCCGGCCTACCAGCACGAGGCGCGCCTCTCCGAGGCGACCCGGGCCGAGCTCGCGCGCGACCTCGAGTAGGCGGCGCCATCGGCCGCCGCGCGATCATCGCCAGAGCAGCGGCGGCACGCTCGGCACCCGCGTCGCGGTGAAGCCCTCTCCGCGCAGCGTGTCGGCGCCCTCGAGCTCGCCCTCGAGCTCGGCGTCGGCGATCGTCAGCCGCACGATCGATCCTTGTTGCACCCAGCCATCGCCCTCGGCGGGATCCGCGCTCGAGGTCGCCAGCGCCCCTCCGGCCAAGAGCTCGAGCGAGCGCACGGCGCCGCCCTGGGTGAGCTCCCAGCGCGTGCCCTCGACCGTCATGCAGGCGTCGTTCGGAAGCCTCGCCTCGCCGCTCGCGCAGCGGCCCTCGGTGAAGAGGCGCTGCGCGCGGAAGCTCCACCGCTCTCCGCGCACGTTCATGGCTTCGCCGACGAGCACCGTCCCGTTGGTCACCGTCGCGCGATACTCGACGAAGCGATCGGCGAGCAGCACGCGGAGCAGCGGGCCGTCCTGGAACCACTCGTCGGTCGCCGGGCTCGCCGCCGCGGCATCGGTCGCGCGCACCCTCCCCGCCGCGAGCAGCTCGAGCTCGAGCTCGTAGGCTCCCTCCGGCGCATCGGCGAGCACCTGCCAGCGCGTCCCCTCCGCGCTCCAGCACTCCGCGCCGAGCCGCGTCGCGTAGGGCGCGCAGCCGTCGCCGTCGCTCGCCACCTC
>JAEZBP010000327.1 GCA_023427125.1 Pseudomonadota bacterium
CCATCACCCCAGAGGGCATCACGCCGACCCGCGACGCGGTGACCTTCGCGCTCGGCCGCCTGCGCGCGTCGAGCGCCGACGAGGCGCGCTACCTCGTGCTCGCGACCGACGGCGCGGCCACCGTCTGCCTCGGCTGCGACGCGGCCTGCTCCTGGGAAGCGATGGACCGCGACAACGACGCGCTCGTCGAGGACGTGCGCCGCGCCGCCGCCGACGACGGCATCCGCACCTTCGTGATCGGCGTCCCCGGCTCGGCCAGCTACCGCGGCGTGCTCTCCCGCATTGCGAGCGCCGCAGGCAGCGCGCGCGCCGGCTGCAGCGACGCGGGCCCGCTCTACTGCCACTACGACCTCACCGATCCCTCGCTCGACTTCGCGACCGCGCTCCGCGAGGTCCTCGGCGAGATCGGCGAGTCGGTGCTGAGCTGCGAGTACACGATCCCGCCGAACCCCGACGGCGCGTTCGACGCGACGAAGGTCAACGTCCGCCTGGTCGACGACGCCGGCGACACCACGACGATCCCGCGCGACCCGAGCCGCGCCGACGGCTGGGACTACACCGACGACGGCGCCCGCATCCTCCTCCACGGCCCCGCCTGCGAGCGCGCACAGTCGCTGCGTATGGGCCGCATCGACGTCCTCTTCGGCTGCCCGACCGAGCTCATTTGAGTCTGCTGCAGCTCGAGCCACGTCGGTCGCGCCGGAACGGATCAACCGCAAAGAGCGCAAGGAGCACGGCGGTGCGCCGTGCTCGAGGCACCAGGCGAGCACCATCTTCCTCTCGCTCGCCCCTCTTTGCGTTCTCTGCGTTCTCCGCGGTTTCAATCGCTCGAAGAGCAGCATCGAGCGCCCGGACCGGGGACGAGCTGCGTTCCCCGAGCGCCGTGATTCTGCGACCGCCTCCGACACGACTCGATGACGCGGCTCGCTCACCAGAGCTCGACCGGATCGAGGCGTGGAACGACGGATCCGGAGCGCTGGGCCGGGAGACGGTGTGCCTTGCACGCCTCACGCGCTCCGAATACAAGGGCCGCTTGGGCACCCTCAAGCACGCACTCCTCGCGTTCGTCCTCCTCACACCGGCCTCTCTGTCGGCACAGGCAGCGCCGGAGGAGGCGGATGCTTCCGGTGCGGAGCCCGCCGACGCGGGCGGCGTCGACGAGGAGGCCCGCTCGGTCTTCCGCGCTGGCGAGACCGCGTTCAACGGCGCGCGCTACGCCGACGCGCTCGCGCACTTCCGGCGGGCGCACGAGCTGAGCGGCCGTCCCGAGCTCCTCTACAACATCGGCGTCGCGGCCGATCGCCTTCGACGGGATGAGGAGGCCCTCGCCGCGTTCGAGGGGTTCGTGGCGGAGGTCGCCGATCACCCGCGGCTCCGGGACGCGCACGCGCGCATCGAGGTGCTCCGTGCCCAGATCGCCGGGCGTCCGGGCGACGCTGCGCCGAGCGGTGGCGACGTCACGCCGCACGTGATCGGGTCGGCCGCCCTCGCGGTGGGTGGGCTCGCCGGGGTGGTCGCGGCGATCGTGGGGATGGCGGCGCCGGCGGGCTGCCTCGAGAGCGACGGGCTCGGGTGCATCGAGGAGGAGGTCACCTCGTGGGCGGGGGTGGGGGTCTACGGCGGCCTGGGGCTGGCTGCGCTGGTGGGCGCGACGGTCTGGTTGATCGTCGGGCTCTCGGGTGGATCGGAGGAGCGGGCCGCCGCTTCGCGCGCCGTGGCGCAAGGGTGGGCATTTTGAGCCGGTTCCTTCATGGGTTGCTCGTCCTGATGCTCGCGCAGGGCTGCGTGTACGAGCGCCGGTGCGCCGACGGCGTGGAGCGCCGCGGGGACGATTGCGTGCGGGTCAACGAGCTCGACGGCGGGCGCTTCGACGCGGGCCCCGTCGACGCGAACCAGGTCGACGCAAACCAGGTCGACGCGCCGAGCGCGACGTGCGGCGACGGGCGCGTCGAGGGCGACGAGCAGTGCGACGACGGGGCGAACGGGTTCGAGGACGCCTGCCACGACGACTGCACGATCGCGTGCGACAGCGACGCCGACTGCCCCCTCTCCACGATCGCGCTCTGCGACGGCGCCGAGCGCTGCACGGCGGAGCGGCGCTGCGTGGCCTTCGACCCGGCGAGCTGCGACGACTCGAGCGCCTGCACGGCCGACAGCTGCGACTCGGCGCTCGGCTGCGTCAACGCGCTGATCGACGCGGACTCGGACGGCGAGGCGTCGATCGCGCTCGGCGCGTGCGGGACCGACTGCGACGACACGGACAGCGACCGCTCGATGGGCGCGACCGAGGTGTGCAACGGCGTCGACGACGACTGCGACTCCCAGGTGGACGACGGCTTCGAGTGCGCGCAGAGCGCGGACGTCCCGTGCACGGCCTGCGGTCACGCCGGCCGCCGCCGCTGCGGTGCCGGCTGCACGTGGACGAGCGAGTGCTTCGACTTCCTGTTCTCGGAGCTGTACGACGGGACGGATCCGCGCCTGACGCACGCGTGCGGGGCTGCGTGCGGCGAGAGCGGCGCCTGGTGCTTGAATGCGGCCGACTCCCCGTGCGAGTCGGTCAGCGGAGGCCCCGACGTCGAGCTGCCCCCGGGGCGCTACCAGGCCGAGTTCCGGATCGCCTACAGCGGAAGTGGGAGCAGCGTGCGCCTCTCGGTCTACGACGGCAGCAGCCGGCTCGGCTTCGCCGATCACTCGATGCTCACCTTCAACAGCACGATCACCGTGCCGTTCATGGTGGCCGCGTGCGGCAACTCGGTCCGCGTGCGGGCCGCGTCGATGGCCGGCTCTGCGCTGACGTTCTTCAGCGTCCGCATCCTGCGTATCGGCGAGCTCTGATCGGCGCCCCTCGACGTCCCGCGAGAGCCGCTCGTCACCGCAAGACGCGCTTCGCGCCCGTCCTCACGCGGAGCGATCACCTCTTGCGCGGCGGCGGGATGTGGCTCGGCGTGGGGTGAGCGGCCAAGATGTGACGGCATCGTCCCCCAGGGGCTGTCATTGTCCGACGAGACACATCGCGGCTCGAAAACAACGGTCGCCGGAGCGGTCCTCGTGGGCGTCCTCCTGGTCACGTCGAGCACCGGCTGTTGGCGTCCTCAGGCGAGCGCGGGGCCCGCAGCGCTGCCGAGCTCGCACCGGGGCTTGCCGGGTGGCTCGCGGGCGGACTACGGGATCGCCGGCGCCGCGCTGAGCGTGACGATGGACGGGCCGAGCCCCGGCTCGGTGTCGCTGGTCGGGACCTCGACCGACGCGAGCGGCCAGAGCTCGTACTCGGAGATCGACGTAGGGCGCTCCGTCGATGACGTGGTGAGGCCGCGCGTGGGTCCACCTTCCGCGACCGAAGAACAGCGCGGCTACATGGACGCGCTCGTGCCCGGCGACCGCCGCGATCGTGAACGGCTCGACGATGCGGAGCGCGCGCCGCCGATCGATGGGCACCTGCCGGCGCAGTAGGGCTACGGATCGAGCCAGCGGAAGAGGGCGAAGCGGCTGGTGGTGATGCCGCTCGGGCCGGCGCGGTGGTGGCGGGTGAGCTCGCGGCCCTCGAGCGCTCGATCGTAGATGGCGACCTCGTCGATCGCGCCGCGGTAGCTGAGCGGCATCTCGCCGGTCGGGCGGTGGCCGATGAAGAGATCGCCCGCCAACACCAGCGGCGCGGTGGCGGCGGTCTCGCCGATCATCCGGCCGTCGAGGTAGAGCCGGCCGGTCTCGCCGTCGAAGGTCGCCGCGACGTGGTGCCAGGCGCCCGGCGAGACGGCAGCCTCGGCCGACATGAGCGTCGGCGCCTCGCCGTCCTGGCCGGGGAAGGCCACGTACAGGCGATCGCCGCGATCGTGGCTCCACAAGCGCACGCCCGGGGTGGTGAGATCGTTGAGCTCGAGGATCGGGCCGCGCGTCTCCGCGCTGTCCGGCTTGATCCAGGCCTCGAAGGTCAGCTCGTCCGCGCTCGCCAGCGCGGCGATCGCCGCGACGCGCACCACGGCGTCGTCGCTCGCGAAGCGCAGCGAGCCGCCCTCGTCGAGGTCGAGGGGCACGCCTCCGTCGAGCTGCGGGCCGGCGTCGGGCGGCGGCTCGGCGGGGATCCGCCCGATCGCGCCCGAGGGATCGTGCAGGACGGTGGCGCTCAGGGTGCCGCCGTTGACGTTGCCGCTCGAGTCGGTGGCGAGGATGCCGTCCTCCTCGTCGAAGCGCAGGAACGCGAGCGGCGAGGACTCCTTCACGATCCCTTCGTACGAGGTCGTGAGGCAGAGCGCCGACTGGCGGGGCGCGCCGCAGGTCACGTCGCAGTGGCCGCTCGCGCACTCGAGGTCGCTCCGGCACGCCCAGCCGTTGGTGCGGAGCGGCCGGCAGGTGCCCCACATGCCCGGGCGCCACGCGTCGGCGAGCGAGCAGAACGTGCCGGGCTCGCAGTCGTGCGGGTGCGAGCACGCGTCGTCGGTGCGCGGCTCGCACTCGGCCTCGGTGCTGCTGTCGGCGGCGCGCAGGTGGAGGCGGCAGGCGAGGCCGCGCGTGCAGGAGAGGGCGGACTCGCGCAGCGACGAGTCCTGGAGGTTCGGCGGCGTGCAGTCGGCGCCCTGGACGCCGGTGCCGGCGAACGCGCCGACGAGCGCCGCGTAGTCGAGCGGCTCCTGCCAGCAGCCTTCGGCGCGCGCGCGGATCGACTCGACGAGGGCGAGGCCGGCCACCGGGTCGTAGGCGAGGCGCGCGTCGTCGACGAGCGGCTGGATGGAGTCCGCGCACTCCTCGGTCTGCTCCTCCACGCAGCGCGGCGAGCGCGAGTCGCAGCAGCGCGCGTCGGCGCTGCAGACGATCTGGACGATCTGCGCGCAGAGCTCGTCGGCGGGGACCTCCTCGATCTCGTCGGGCTCATCGGGCACGCATCCGGCGAGCACGAGGGGGAGGATGAAGACCAAGGTACGGCGAAGACGGTCCATCGCGATCACTGTAAAGCAACTCCGGTGCCCGGGATCGCGCGTTTCTCGGGTGCGCGCCTCGCGATCGCGACGCCGCGTGCTGCGCGTATCCGGCGCGATCCTCCCGCCCGCGGCGGCTCGCTGCGTCCAGCTTTCGGTCGGCGCGCGCGCGCGGTGCGATCGCGAGTCCGCAGTCCCTCGCGCTCTCGCGATGTGCGGGTGTGCGCGGCGCGCGCATCGAAGGATCTTCGGGTCCCTCTCTGCGCTCTTTGCGCTCTCTGCGGTTCAAATTCGGCGCGGTGGACGTGAGCGCGCCAGGGCGGTCGGCACCATCGCGGCCGAGGCACGCTCCTTGATAAGCTCTGCGAGCCGTGCACGCCCTGCTGCATCCGGTCCTCGCCCTCGTGATCGTGCTGCTCGCCGCGAGCCCCGCGCTCGCCCAGAGCGTGCGCTACGGCCGGCCCTACCACGGCGGCTATCGCCTCAACTACGGCTTCGATCACGCGGGCCCGGGCTGCCGCGACTACGCGTGCGGCGGCGCCTGCTACGACGGGCACACCGGCTCGGACTTCGGCACCCCGCTCGGCACCACCATCGTGGCGGCCGCCGACGGCGTGGTGACCGCCACCCACAACGGCTGCGCGAACTACGGCTACGTCGGCAACACCTGCGGCGGCCGCTGCGGCAACTACGTGCAGATCCGGCACTCCGACGGCTCGCACTCGATCTACTGCCACATGCTGCTCGGCTCGATCCGCGTCGGCAACGGGCAGCGCGTGAGCTGCGGGCAGGCGCTCGGTCAGTCGGCCTCGAGCGGCTCGAGCAGCGGGCCGCACCTGCACTTCGGGCACCGCTCGCCGGGCGCCGCGTCGAGCGATCCCTTCGCCGGCTCGTGCAGCCGCGCGACGAGCCTCTGGACCGGGCAGCGCGCCTACCGCGAGGCGCCCGCCGACACCTGCACCGTCGTGTGCAGCCCCTCGGGCGAGGTGTGCAACGGGCGCGACGACGACTGCGACGGCCGCGTCGACGAGGGCCTCTCGCGCGGCTGCGGCAGCGACGTCGGCGAGTGCGTCAGGGGCACTCAGGTCTGCCAGGGAGGCGGCTGGAGCGCGTGCCACGGGGGAGTCGATCCACGGCCGGAGGAGTGCGACGGGCGCGACAACGACTGCGACGGCGCGAGCGACGAGGACCTCTCTCGGGTGTGCGGCACCGACGTCGGCGAGTGCGTGGCGGGGGTCGAGACCTGCGTCGCGAGCACCTGGAGCGAGTGCGTCGGCGCGGTCTTCCCGGTGCCCGAGACCTGCGACACGCTCGACAACGACTGCGACGGCGAGAGCGACGACGAGCAGATCTGCGAGCGCGAGGAGGTGGCGCTGAGCGCGCCCTTCCTCTCGGCGTCGGGCGACACCGACACCGACGGAGACGGGCGCGCCGACGCGTGCGCGCGGGTCGAGGGGCGCTTCAGCTGCATGCTCGGGAGCGACCACGGCCCGACCCGCACCGTCACTGGGCCGCCGCTCGAGGGGCTCGACGATCTCTGGCACGCGGCGTCGATCCGCATGGGCGATCTCGACGGAGACGGCCGGTCCGATCTCTGCGCGAAGGACGGCGATCGCCTGCGCTGCTGGCGGAGCGAGGGCAGCGGCTTCGGCGAGACGATCCTCGGCCCCGACGCGAGCGTGGGGACGCTCTTCGAGCTGGCGGATGTGAACGGAGACCTGCGCCTCGACGCGTGCGCGCGGGACGCCGAGGGGCTGCGCTGTCACCTCGGCGACGGCCACGGCTTCGGGCGCGTGGTGCTGCTCGCCGCGCTCTCGGACGAGGCGGGCTTCGCCAACGTGATCCACCACGGCTCGCTGCGCTTCGGCGACGTCGACGGAGACGGAAAGACCGACGTGTGCGCGCGCGGCCCGGAGGGCGTCGACTGCTGGACGAGCGAGGGCGAGAGCTTCGGCGAGCTCATCCGCGGGCCGCGCTGGTCCGACGCGCAGGGCTTCACCGAGCTCGCGTACTGGAGCACGCTGCGGCTGGCCGACATCGACGGCGACGGGCGCGCCGACGTCTGCGCGCGCACGCCCGAGGGCTTCCGCTGCGCGCTCTCCGAGGGCCGGCGCTTCACCGAGACGATCAGCGGGCCGCGCATGAGCGCCGCCGACGGCTGGGAACGGCCCGATGTGTACGCGACCTTGCGGATGGCCGACATCGACGGCGACGGGCGCGCCGACGCCTGCGCGCGCGAGCCCGCCGGCGTGCGCTGCTGGCGCTCGAGCGGCCGCGCGTTCGAGACGCAGATCGAGGGGCCGCGGCTCGCCGACGAGCTCGGGTGGACCGCGCCGGCCCGCTTCCGCTCCATCCGCCTCGCCGACGTCGACGGAGACGGCCGCGCGGATCTCTGCGCGCGCGACGCGGACGGCCTCCACTGCTCGATGTCGACCGGCAACGGCTTCGATCGCTCGTGGATCGCCGTCGCGTGGAGCGACGAGGCGAGCGGGCTCGACTCGCGCGCCGGCCTCGCGACGATCCGCCTGAGCGGCGGCCGCGGCGTGGACGCGCCGATCCCCGAGCGCCCGACGACGGTGGCGGGAGGCTGCGCCATCGGCGGGGGAGGGAGCTCGCCGTTCGCGCTCGTCCTCGCCGCCGCCTGCCTCGCCCTCCTCCGTCGCCGCTCCCGCAAGTAGCGGCATTGCGGGTATCGTCCGGCGCGATGGGCGAAGAGAGACCGGCCGAGAGCTACGAGTATGGCGAGCGCGAGGTCGCCCCGATGCCCGAGCGGAGCCTGCGGGTCGGCGAGGGGCGCATCTCGGGGATGATCTCGCTGACGCTCGGCGCGCTCGCGTTCCTCGGCGCGCTCGCGTGGCGCTACCCCGAGTACCTGACCACCGCCGAGCTGCGCGAGGTCTACGACGTCGACGTGCTGCGCGTGATGATGCGCGTGGCCATGTGGACCTCGATCGGCTTCGGGCTCTTCAACTTCGTGCGCAGCCGCGGGGAGCGCTGGATGGGCGCGGTCGGCGTCGGGTGCACGCTGCTCGCGTATGGGGTGGGCGGCGCGCTGCCGGAGCGGACCGTCGAGCAGGTCGGCCCGGGGATCGGCGTCGACTGGATGGTGCTCGATCTCTTGAAGTCGACGATCATCTTCATCTTCCTCGAGAAGCTCTTCCCGAAGTATCGCGAGCAGCCGATCCTGCGACCGGAGTGGCAGCTCGATCTCGGCTACTTCGCGATGAACCACCTCCTGATCGGCGTCTTGATCATGGTGGCCAACGGCTTTGCGCCGCAGGTCTTCGGCTGGGCGGTGAACGAGCACGTCCAGCGCTTCGTGTCGGGGCTCTGGCTCCCCGCGCAGGTGCTCCTCCTGATGCTCTGCGCCGATCTCGTGCAGTACTGGCTCCACCGCGCGTACCACGAGATCCCGTGGCTCTGGGGCCTCCACGCGGTGCACCACTCCGCCGAGCACCTCGACTGGCTGGCGGGCTCGCGCACCCACCTCCTCCAGACCCTCCTCGACCGGGCGCTCGTCGTGGTCCCGCTCTACCTGCTCGGGCCGCGCGAGGAGGCGCTCAACATCTACGTGATCATCGTCGCCTTCCAGGCGGTGCTCATCCACTCCAACATCGGCTTGCGCTTCGGCGTGCTCGGCTACCTCTTCGTGACGCCTCAGTTCCATCACTGGCACCACAGCAAGGACAAGCCGGCGATCGACACCAACTACGCCGCGCACCTCCCGGTGCTCGATCTGGTGTTCGGCACCTTCCACATGCCGAAGGAGCACTGGCCGCGCGAGTACGGCACGCTCAAGCGCCTCCCGCGCACGTTCTGGGGCCAGCTCCTCTATCCCTTCCGCAAGCCGCCCGTCGAGTAGCGGGGGCCCGATCTCGCCGCCGAGGGCCTTGCCGCCTGACGCGAGATGGCCATCTCGATCCCGCTCATGCGGACACCACTGCCCTGGATCCTGCCGGCGCTGCTCGTCGCCTCGCATCTCACGAGCGGGTGTGTCAGCAACGGCCACGCACCTCGCGCGGACAACCCAGGGCAGGAGACCTCCGAGTGGATGCGCTCGCACTTCCTCGAGGGGCGCGCGGTCCGCGACGCGCTGGTGCGCGGCGAGCTCGACGACGCACGCTCGCGCCTGACGCAGCTCGCCACCGAGGCGGGGCCGGTCGACGCGCCGCCGAGCTGGGAGCCGCGCCTCGAGGC
>JAEZBP010000432.1 GCA_023427125.1 Pseudomonadota bacterium
CGGCGACACGATGCCGGCGGCCGAGACGACGGCCTCGACCCCCTCGGCGGCCCGCGCGATCGAGGCCGGATCGCCGAGCTCCCCGCGGAGGACGGTGGCGCCGGCCAGCGGGGCGCTCGGATCGCGCAGCAGCACGGTCACCTCGTCGCCGCGCTCGAGCAGCCGCCGCGCGACCGCCCCGCCGATGAACCCGCTCGCGCCGAGGACGAGGACCTTCACTGCCACCTGAGATAGCAGGTCCGACCCTCGCGGGGAACGCAGGTTCCGCTCTGTGATTGGCGCGCGCCTTCGCGCGCGCGGCGAGCTCCGCGGCCCCTTCCTGTCCAGCCGGCGCTCCCCGACCCCGGTCTGCGGCGAGCGAGGAGCCTCGGAGCCGACGCGCTACGGCGCGCTGCTCCGGCAGCAGCGGAAGCCGACGGTCGGGACCTGGAAGGTGTCGTTCGCGACCACGAAGTCGAAGTCGCAGCGCATGCCGCCGGCGGTGTCGTTGCTCGAGCCGCCGCGCAGCGGGTTCACGCCCGAGGCGCGGGCGGCCGTCCACTCCTCGACGTTGCCGGACTTGTCGTAGATGCGCGAGCTGCCGCCCCAGCTCGCGTAGCAGGACGCGCGGCTGCCGGTCGCGAGGGTGATGTCCTGATCGCCGGGCGCGGGGCTCGGGTCGTAGTCGTTGCCGTTGCAGGTGGTGACGTTGGACGAGTAGCTGGTGCAGCTCGAGGCGAACGACCAGTCGCAGCTGCCGCTGCTGGCCTCGCACGCGCGCTCCCACTCGGCCTCGGTGCAGAGGCGGCCGCCGACGGTCGCGCACGCGGCCTGCGCGGTGGCGTAGTTGACGTTGGTCCACGGGAGGCGGCCGGCCTGCGAGCAGACGCGGTGGGTCATGCCGCCCTCGCTCGTCGCGGTCGCGTCGGGGCGCGAGGCCTCGTACGCCATGATCCAGCGGCTGCCGAAGCTCCCGCTGAAGGGGACCCACGCGACCGGCGCCGACTCGTCCATCGCTCCGTCGCAGTCGTCGTCGAGGCCGTTGCACAGCTCGGCGCTCCCGCCGCCCGACGGCGTCGCGCTGCACTGGACGCCGGTGCCCGCGCTGGTGCACGCGTAGGCGCCGGTGCGCAGGCACGCGCCGAGCTCGCCGTTCGTGCAGCTCGTGCCGACGAGCGGGAAAGGCTCGTCGACGCCGCCGTCGCAGTCGTTGTCGAGCCCGTCGCAGCGCGTCTCCACGCTCTCGTAGGTGCTCGGGTAGAGGCACTTCCACCCGACCGAGCCGCCGCACGTCGCGGTGGTGCCGCCGCAGACGCCGTTCGGGTTGCAGTAGCTCGGGGGCGGCGTGAGCCCCTCGTCGATCGAGCCGTCGCAGTCGTCGTCGCGGCCGTTGCAGACCTCGGCGCCGGCGAGCTCGCACGCGTACTCGCAGCCGTTGGCGGGGTCGCCGTCGCGATCGTGGTGGCCGGTGACGCAGCCCGCGAGCATGCAGGCGCCGCCCGCGCACACCGGGATGCCGTTCGGGTAGCTGCAGACCCGGCCGCACATGCCGCAGTTGCGCGGATCGGTCGCGAGGAGCGTGCCCTCGTCCACGGTGCCGTCGCAGTCGTCGTCGATCGTGTTGCAGACCTCGAGCTGCGGGCCGCTCGCGCCCTGGCAGCTGAGCGCGCCGCCCGCGCAGCGCACGGTGCCCGCGACGCAGGCGCCGGTGTCGGTGCCGCAGGACGCGCCTCCCTCCGGATCGCCCTCGTCGACGCCGCCGTCACAGTCGTCGTCGAGCCCGTTGCACCGCTCAGGGAGCGCGCTGGCGCCGCCGCTGCAGGTCAGCGTCCCGCCGGTGCAGTGGCGCACGCCGGGGGTGCACTCGCCGACGTCGGTGCCGCACGAGCCGCCGCCCTCCGGATCGCCCTCGTCGACGCTGCCGTCACAGTCGTCGTCGACGCCGTTGCAGGTCTCGCTCGTCGCGCCGACCGCGCCCTCGCACACCCGCACTCCCCCCCGGCACGCGTACGCGCCGGCCATGCACGCGCCGGTGTCGTTGCCGCACGCGCCGCCGCCGTCCGGGTTGCCCTCGTCGATCACGCCGTCGCAGTCGTCGTCGAGCCCGTTGCAGGTCTAGGCGGCGGGCCCGATCGCGCCGACGCACACCAGCGCCCCGCTCATGCACGCCTCGCGGCCGGGCTCGCACGCGCCGGTGCCCGATCCGCAGAGGCGACCGCCGTCGGGGTTGCCCTCGTCGACGCTGCCGTCGCAGTCCTGATCGGTGCCGTCGCAGGTCTCGGTGTCGGGGACGGTCGCGCCGGTGCACACGATCGCGCCGGCCTCGCAGCGCTCGACGCCCATCGCGCACGCGCCGACGTCGCTGCCGCAGGCGCCGCCGCCCTCGGGATCGCCCTCGTCGATCAGCCCGGCGCAGGCGTCGTCGCGCAGGTTGCACGTCTCGAGCGCCGGGCTCGCCGGCGTGCAGGCGTACTCGCAGCCGTTGTGCTCGGCGCCGTCGATGTCGTGGAAGCCGGCGTCGCACTCCGCCAGCACGCAGACCGCCGCCGCGCAGCCGCCCTCGCCGTGCGGGAACGCGCAGACGCGCGCGCAGCTCCCGCAGTTCTCCGGGTCGGTGTCGAACGTGACGTCCTCGTCGACGCGCCCGTCGCAGTCGTCGTCCGAGAGATCGCAGACCACGTCGTTCTCCGCGATCTCGAGGCAGCGATACTCACAGCCGTTGTCGGGATCTCCGTCGAGGTCTTGGAAGCCGACGTCGCACGAGGTCACCTCGCACGTCCCCTCCGTGCACTCGCCGAAGGCGTGGGGCGGCGCGCAGCGCAGGCCGCACTCGCCGCAGTTCTCTTCGTCCGACGCGAGGTCGATGCCCTCGTCGACCTCCCCGTCGCAGTCCTCGTCGGCGCCGTTGCAGAGCTCGACGGCGAAGGGCATGCAGCCGTCGGTCTCGACCGGGACGCCGCTGTCCCAGACCCGCCACGCGTCCGGCCAGTTGGCGTCGACGCGAGCGTCGGTGCCTCCGTCGACCGGCCCGCCGTCGATGCAGTCGAGGCAGTACCCCTCGACGCTGCAGCCGGCGAGCAAGACCGCGAGCAGCGTGATCCTGTAGCGCTGAAGGGTGTTCATCGGATCCTCCGCCAGGCGAGGAGCGCCACGATCAGGGAGAGCGCGGCCCACGGTGGAGGTGTTCGTTCGCTCGGCGCGGAGCGGCACCCGCCGCTCGCCCACACCCAGTCTCTGGGCCTCGGGCCCCCATCGGTGCCTCCGCCGACGCCGGCGTCCATCGAGCTGCCGCGCGCGCACTCGCCGGCGACGCAGCGCTGATCGCCGGGGCAGCGCAGCGCGTTGCAGGGATCGTCCTCGCAGTCGCCGCTCACCGCGTCGCAGACCGTCCCGGGCGCGCACGTGCGATCGACGCAGCGGTCGGCCGTGCAGCTCCCGCTCGCCGGGTCGCACACTTCGCCCTCCTCACAGCTCACGCTCGCGCAGAGGTCGGCCCCGCACGCGCCGCGCACGCAGCGCTCGCCGGCCTCGCACGTGACCTCGGCGCAGCTCGTCTCGCAGCTTCCGTCGCGGCACGCCTGCTCGGCCGCGCACTCGGCGCCCGCGCAGGGATCGGCCCGGCACTGGCCGCTCGCGCGATCGCAGAGCTCGCCGCTCGGGCAGCCGAGCCCCCGGCAGCTGTCCTCGACGCAGCGCCCGTCACGCGGATCGCACACGAGCCCGTCGGTGCAGACCACGCCGTCGCACCGGAAGGTGCACACGTTGCTCTTGCACACGCACCCGCTCGCGGCGTCCGGCCCGCAGACCACCTCACCGCCCTGCTCGATCGTCTGTCCGGCGCACGCCTCGTCCTGGCAGCGCTCGGCCACGCAGTGACAGCTCCCGCCTTGCTCGAGCGGGAAGCGGCCGTTCGGGCAGCTGAACCCGAACTCGCCGGCGACGCAGGGCAGCGCGCACTGGCAGTCGACGCACGCGCTGCCCGCGGGGCAGAGCGTGTCGGGCATCTCGTCGACCGCGCCGTCGCAGTCGTCGTCCTCGCAGTCGCAGGCCTCGCGACCGGCGGGCACCGCGCCCTCGCAGCGCTCGCGGCCGGCGATGCAGCGGAGGAGGCCTTGCATGCAGACGCCCTCGTCGGTGCCGCAGGGTCCGCCCTCCGCGAGCCCCTCGTCCACGGCGCCGTCGCAGTCGTCGTCGAGCGCGTTGCAGATCTCGGCGATCGGATCGACCGCGCCCTCGCAGACCAGCGCGCCGTCGCGGCAGACGTTGCGGCCCGGCTGGCACTCGCCGGTGTCGGTCCCGCAGGGAGCGCCGACGGGGATGCCGTCGTCGATCACGCCGTCGCAGTCGTCGTCGAGCCCGTTGCAGATCTCCATGCTGGGGCCGACGCCGCCCTCGCAGGTGAGCGCCCCGCCGACGCAGCGCGTCGCGCCGGCCGTGCACTCGCCGGTGTCGGTGCCGCACGCGGCGCCGCCCTCCGGATCGCCCTCGTCGATCGGTCCGTCGCAGTCGTCGTCGAGCCCGTTGCAGCGCTCGTCCGTCGCGCCGCGCTCGCCGACGCACGTCAGCTCGCCGTCCGTGCACGCGAGCGCGCCGAGCTCGCAC
>JAEZBP010000533.1 GCA_023427125.1 Pseudomonadota bacterium
GCTCGCGCCGCCGCGGGTGGGCGTCGCGCGGGGGCTCGGCCCGGAGCTGGCGACGCGGGACATCGGGCGCGCGTTCGATCGCGCGCTCGACGCGATCGGCGCCGAGCAGGTCTCGGTCGACGTGCCGGGGGCCGCGACGAATTCGATCCTCGCCGTCGCCGCGGCCACCCTCGAGCTCGCCGAGAGCCCCTTCGCGAGGGGCCCGCTCTCGGCTCAGGGCGCGCTCAACGTCGCGCTCGGCCGGAGCTTTCGAGCCGGAGACCGCGAGCGCATCGACGCGCTGCGCGCCCGCCTGCGCGACGCGGTGCTGCGCGCCCTCGATCACGCGCCGGTCCTCGCCATGCCGACCACCGCGATCCCCGCCCCCGCCATCCGACCCCGGCTCCTCCGCGGGGCGCTCGACGGGCTCCTCCTCCGCGCGATCGGCGCCTACACCCCGCTCGCGAACTGCACGGGCCTGCCCGCCATCGCGGTCCCCTGCGGCGTCGACGCGCGGAGCCGGCCGCTCTCGATCATGCTGGTGGGCGCGCCGGGCGCCGAGCTCGACCTCCTGCGCGCCGCGCTCGCCCTCGAGGACACCGGCCTCGGCACGTCCCCGATCGGGTGAAGACAGCCACGGAATGAGCCGCCGCGCTGGCGCCGGACCCCTCGGCGTTGAAGAGTTTACGCACCGTGGCCGCGCGCGCACCCGCTCGACCTCTGCGTCGGACGACCCCACCGTCGACTCCGGTGCTCTTTGGCGTTCACGGTGGGCTGGCGAGCGACGACGCGCACGACGACTTCTCGGCGGGTCGCTTGCGGTGGATCATCCGGCTGCGCTGGATCGCCCTCGGTGTGATCCTCAGCGCCGCGCTCGCCTCGCTCGCCGGCTGGTTCCCCGGGGTGAACTGGCGGGTGCTCTTCGGCACCGTCGCGTGCGCCGGCCTCTACAACGTCATCCTGTGGATGCGCAACCAGGAGAGCGCCGCCTCGGGGACCGGTGAGGCCATCCGCCAGGCGATCGTCGACATGTTCCTCCTGACGGTGGTGCTGTGGGCCGCAGGCGGGATGCGCACGCCCTTCATCGGCTACTACGTCTTCCACGTCGCGATCGTGGGCATCCTCGGCGGCAGCACGCGCGCGACGGTGGTCGCCGCGCTCGCCGCGCTCCTCGGCGCGGTCTTGCTCCTGATCACCGAGCACGTGCCGATGCTGCAGATCGGCGTGTGGGATCCCATCTGGCCGTGGGATCTGGTCGCCGAGATCGCGGCGTTCGTCACGACCGTGGGCGCCGTCGCGTACCTCGTGACCCACGCGGTGCGCGAGCTCCGGGTGCGTGAGCGTGCGCTGGCCCAGGCGCGCGATCGCGCCTCGCTCGAGCTCGAGGTGCTCTCGAACACGCTCGACCAGCTCGACGCCGGCCTCGAGATCGTGGAGCGCGACGGCGGGGTGATCTGGCGCAACAAGCGCGCCGAGGAGCTGGCGGTGCGCGGGCCCGACGCGGACTTCTGGCAGTGCGCCGAGCACCGGGGCTGCGAGCGCGACGCGAGCGGGATCTGCCCGGTGCGCGCGGCGCTCGAGGACGACGAGGCCGGCCGCTGCCGCTTCGTGGTGAGCATCGACGGCGAGGAGCGCATCTACGAGATGCACGTCTTCCCGCTCCTCGCGGGGCCCGAGGCGCGCGCGCGCGTGATGAACCTCTACGTGGATCGGAGCGCGGGCTTGGTCGCCGAGCGGCGGCTGATGCTCGCCGAGCGCCTCGCGAGCCTCGGCCGGGTCACCCAGGGCGTGGCGCACGAGCTCAACACGCCGCTCGCGACGATCCGCACGCTGGCCGCCGACATGATCGCGGCGCTCCGCGCGGTCGACGGCGACGGCGCGAGGGGCGAGCGGACGAGCCTGCTCGAGGACCTGCGCGAGTCCGCGGCGCTCGTGCACGACGAGACCCGCCGGCTCGGCCGCATCACGCAGGGCCTCTTGACCGGTCGCGACCTGATGGCCTCGGAGATCGAAGGATCGGTGCCGCTCGCGGCGATGGTCGAGCGGGCGCGCGCGCTGGTCTTCGCCGGGGCGCGCCGCGAGATCCCGGTCGAGCTCGCGGAGGACCTGAGCGAGCACGCGGTGCTCGGCGATCCCGATCACCTCGTGCAGGTGATGGTCAACCTGCTGCAGAACGCCTACGACGCGGTGCGCGAGAAGAGCGGCGGCGCCGTGCGCGTCTCGGCGCGCCGGAGCGGCGCCATGGTGGAGATCCTGATCGACGACGACGGCCCCGGCATCTCGAGCGACGTGCATGGCAGGCTCTTCGAGCCCTTCGCGACGACCAAGCCGCCCGGCGAGGGCACGGGGCTCGGCCTCTACACCTCGTACATGCTCGTGACCTCGATGAACGGCGGCATCGCGATCGAGGATCGGCCCGAGGGCGGCGCCCGCGCCATCGTCTCGCTCCCCGCCGCTCCACCGGCGGACGCGGGGCTCGTCCGGCTGCGGCTCAAGCGCCAGGAGGCGGCGGAGTGACCTCACAGGACGGAGCGACCGTGAGCGAAGAGAGCGCCGATCTCGGACGCATCCTCGTCATCGACGACGACGCGAGCTTCCGCTTCGCGATGAGGAAGGCGCTGCGCCGGCTCGGCTACGAGGTCGAGGAGGCGAGCGGCGGCCGCGAGGCGCTCGTGAAGCTGACGAGCGCCGATCCGCCGGACGCGGCGCTGCTCGACATGCGCATGGGCGATCTCGACGGGCTCGACGTGCTGCGGCGCGCGAGCGGCACGTCGGCGCGGGTGATCGTCCTCACCGGGCACGGCTCGGTGGGCGCGGCGGTCGAGGCGATGAAGCTCGGCGCGTTCTCGTTCCTCGAGAAGCCGGTCGACGCCGATCTCTTGGCGCCGCTGCTCACCCAGGCGGTCGCCGAGGCCCGCGGCCGTCGCAGCGGCGACGCCGAGCTCGCCCCGCCGATCGTCGGCGTGAGCGAGGCGATGGAGGAGGTACGCAGCTTCGTCGCGCAGGTCGGGCCCACCGCGGCGCCCGTCGC
Organism: Pseudomonadota bacterium; assembly: GCA_023427125.1. Lineage (GTDB taxonomy): Bacteria > Myxococcota_A > Polyangia > Polyangiales > Sandaracinaceae > JAEZBP01. Next base: position 3,011 of record JAEZBP010000533.1, read on the forward strand.
GATCTACGGCGAGACCGGCACCGGCAAGGAGGTCGTCGCGCGTCGCCTCCACCTCGCGAGCCCGCGCGCGGTCGGGCCCTTCATCGCGCTCAACGCCGCCTGCGTCCCGCGCGAGCTCTTCGAGAGCGAGCTCTTCGGCCACAAGAAGGGCTCGTTCACGGGCGCGACCGCCGATCGCCTCGGCCTCTTCCGCGAGGCCGACGGCGGGACGCTCTTCATCGACGAGCTCGCCGAGCTGCCGCTCGAGAGCCAGGCCAAGCTCCTGCGCGCGCTCGAGACGCACTGCATCCGCGCGGTCGGCGACTCCAAGGAGGTCGCGGTCGACGTGCGCATCGTGGCCGCGACCAACCGCGATCTCTGGGCCGAGGTGCAGGCCGGCCGCTTCCGCGAGGACCTCTACTTTCGTCTGTCGGTCTTCCCGATCGTGCTGCCTCCGCTGCGCGAGCGCCCCGAGGACGTGGTGCCGCTCGCCGAGCACCTCGCCGGTCGGCTCGGCGGCCCGCCGCGCGCGCTCGCCGAGGACGCCAAGCGCGCGCTCGAGGCGCACGACTGGCCGGGCAACGTGCGCGAGCTCTTGAACGTGCTGCGGCGCGCCTCGCTCTTCGCCACCGAGCCGACGATCGATGGCCCGCTCATCCGCCGCATGCTCGCCGCGAGCGTCTTCGCGCAGCCCTCGGTGCGCGCCGTCGCGCCGCAGGTCGCCGCTCGCCCCTCGACCTCGGAGCCGCCGCAGACCCTCGCCGACGTCGAGCGCCAGCACATCGAGCGCACCCTCGAGAAGATGGGCGGCAACATCACGCGGGCCGCGACCAGCCTCGGCATCGACCGGCGCACCCTGCAGCGCAAGCTGC